>CAYFHZ010000372.1:0-3914 GCA_964342535.1 uncultured Bacteriovoracaceae bacterium
GCGATGTTCTTGGCCATAGAAGTATTTTTACGGATCAATATTATAATGCCACTGCGACTGCTATTGAAGAATGTAATGTCTGCTTTTTAGATAAAAAATATATCCTTAAACTTGTGCAAAAAGATCCTAGTGTTGCTTGCAATATTATTGCAAAATTAGGTCGAGATTTAGGAGCTGCAGAAACAAGAGTTTCATCTTTCTATCAAAAAAATGTTAGAGAAAGACTTGCTGAGCTCATCTTACTGCTTAAAGAAAGTCATGGTGAAAATCTTGGTGATGGCCGTATTAAGCTTAATATAAAACTAACTCGTGAAGAGATGGCATCAATAATTGGAACTGCATCTGAAACTCTTATTCGCTTTATGAGTGAGCTTAAGGCCGAAGGCTTTATTGAGCAAGAAGGAAAGACAATCTTTATAACTAATGAAGAAGGTCTTATCGATTTTGCTAATATTGGTTACTAGTCTCTTGTTCAATATTTTTTTATTTCCTGATTTAGCTTAGATTTTTTTTAAAAGTTTTCATGTACGATTTTATTCATGAGAAAGAACTTAATAATTGACCAACTCGATGAATACCATGTTAACCTTTTTAAGAATATGAGTGCTCCTAGGCTGTATCAAACTAAGACTGAACTCATATATGAAAATCAAATTCCCCATGCAGGTTATCTTCTAGTTGAAGGAGAGATTCACTTCATTAAAAGAAAAACAATTTTTCAAAAAATTCGCCCTGGAACTTTATTTGGAGTGTGTGAACTTATGCATAATTTACCCTTAAAATTTACGGTAAAAATCATGCCAAATTCAAAAGTCTGTATTCTGGATAAATCCACTGTCAAAGAAATTTTGACTGAGTTAGAAAAAGAAAAACTACCTCTTACTTTTAAACAAATTTCTGCTTAAAAAACTTACTGAGCAGAATTCGTCGATTCAAATATTTTATCAGCTGAACCAGCAACGAAACCTTGATAAAGCTCTCCTGAACTTAGAGGGTATCTTTTTGCAAACTCAAAATAACATGAAGGTATAGTAAACTCCCCATCAGTAAAGAGCACTGTTGTTGAGTCTGCAAGAGTTGATGATTGTTCAAGGTATACTTCTGGGTTTCCTTTAACTTCCCCTCCTGAAGTATTGAGTTGAATCCCTTTTTCTTTTAAAAATGTATTAAGAGATTCTACTGAGTCAAAATTTACAAGTTTATTAATAAACACTGTAAAGTGATTTGGACGAAATCCAATAGCAGCCACCCATGCTCCATAATCACTTTCTAATTTAAGTTTTTTATACTCTTCATGGCTTAATTCCCAAGGTCTACCTTGTAACATAAGTTCATCATTTAGATAGAAGTCTTTATCAACTGATCCAACTTTATTTTTAATGAGTGCCTGAAAGTCATTTGAGAAGTTCTCTAATAACAATTCACTAATAAAAACCTTAGGGTAGATACCGTCTTTGTGCTCAAAGTGCTTTGCATATAATTTTTTCTGTTCAAAATGGTACTCACCTTTCTCTATGTATCCTAACCTTAAAAAAGCATTAGAAACCACATCAATATTTGTTTCAGGAAGATTAAAAGTCCTTAAAGCAATATGGTCGTTTTCAATCACCTCACCTTCTTTTTCAAGAAGGGTCTTAACTCGATGAGCAAGTGGTGTTAAATCCACATAATTTTTCCACAGGCCTTCAAAAAACAGATCTATTGATTGCATAAAACACTCCCTTTTAGGGCATATTATCATACTTCTAATTAAGCAGGCAGTAGAATTTACAACCGCACCGCGCAAAAACCTTTAGACAAAAAGCGTTAACCATTGGTATTCCATGTCAAAAAAGGTATATAAATATCATTATTTTTGAGAAGGAGTTTTAGAATGCTTAACGTTCAAGGTGATTATTTTAATGGAAAATTTTATCTACCAAAATCTCAAGATGAGATTTTACAAAAACTATCTCCAAGTGATTTAAGTCTCGAACTTTGGACGGCAGCTAGTGATTATACACATATTGATAAAGTACTTTCCTCAGCAGATGACGGATTTAAAATATGGAGAAAGACATCCTTTAATGAAAGGATTGAATTCCTTAAGAAATTTCAAAAAGCAGTAGATGCCCGTAAAGAAGATTTTGGAAAGGCCATTGCTCTTGAAACAGGTAAGCCACTTTGGGAATCCATGACAGAAGCTTCTGCGGTTAGTGCAAAAGTCAATGTAACCATTACAGATTCATTAGCTAGGATAGAGAAAAAAACAATTGAGAAAGTACTTCCATCAATTGATGGGCATATTATCTACAAACCTCTAGGTCCGTGTCTTGTCATTGGCCCATATAATTTTCCATGCCACTTGGCCAATGGCCAGATTTTATCGGCACTGCTTGCGGGAAATAGCATCATTTTTAAGCCAAGTGAAAAAACAATTTATTCATCGCAATTACTTATTGAATGTTTTCACGCAGCAGGTTTTCCAAAAGGTGTAATTAACTTTATTAATGGAACTGCTCATACGACCCAAAATATTTTAAAAGCTCCATCTATTAAAGGTATCTTTTTTACAGGTTCATTTGCTATTGGTAAAAAAATCCTTGAAGCTGTAGGAACTGATATTAGTAAACTTATTGCCCTAGAACTTGGTGGTAAAAATGCTAGTATTATTCATAATGACGCTGATATTGCCCATGCCTTACCTGAACTACTAAGAGCATGCTTCCTATCGACAGGACAAAGATGTACATCAACTTCAACAGTTATTATACACAAGTCCATTGAACAAGAATTTATACAAAAATTTAAAGACCTTACAGAACGAATCATCGTTGATCATCCAATTGATTTTCAAAATACTCCATTTATGGGGCCACTTATTGACCAGATGGCCGTTGAAAAATATGAGTCTTCAATTAGACTTGGAGAAAGAAATGGAGCAGAAGCCATTCTTTCTCATAATATGTTAGATTTGAAATTTAAAGGACATTATATATCACCTTCCATTCATTATCTTAAAAAAGCAGATAAAACGAATCCATTCACTCAAGAAGAAATTTTTGGACCTAATTGTACCTTTATTAGCTATGACACTATTGATGAAGCTATTGATCTCGCAAATATTAGTGATTATGGATTAGCAGCAGCTATTTTTACTCAAGAGAAAGATATTTATCACCAAGTTTTAAGGGATGTTGATGCAGGAATCATCAATCTAAACCGCTCAACAGTTGGTGCGAGTTCTAGACTTCCATTTGGAGGAGTTAAGAACTCTGGAAATCACCATCCTGCTGCGGTAAGCATGATTGATCATACCGTGTCTGTCATTTCAAGCTTAGAAACAATGGACAATAGTTCTAAAGTAGAGGATATAGTTGGACTCAAATAACCTTAAAATTGAAAATAGGTATGTCACTCTCCTGACAAGTGTTCAGTTCTTTAATATTTTGGACTTTGTCATCTTATTACCACTTGGCCCAAGCCTTATGAGATCTTTTCATATTACGCCAGGTGATTTTTCTGTATTAGCTTCATCTTATAGTGTAAGCGCTACATTCTCAGGCTTACTTTATAGCTCAGTTGCTGATAAATATAATCGTAAAAATTTCCTATTATTTTTATTAACTTTTTTTATAATATCGACCCTTCTATGTGCCCTAGCACCGAATTATCATATGCTACTTACAGCAAGAATAACAGCGGGTCTTTTTGCAGGTATTATTACTCCTGTTATATATGCTATTATTTCGGATCTCATCCCCTATGCAAGGCGAGGAAAAGCTGTTGGAACTATCATGAGTAGTTTTTCACTTGCTAGTATTTTAGGAGTCCCTACTGGTTTGGCCATAGCAGATGAATTTGGATGGAGATCAACTTTTTACTTTATTTGTATTGGAAGTGTTGTTGTCACTCTCTTAAACTTTTTTGTTCTA
>CAYFHZ010000373.1:0-3913 GCA_964342535.1 uncultured Bacteriovoracaceae bacterium
CACATGCCTCAGCAAGTCTATCTGCTAAAGTTTTGATCATAATTGATGCGTAATCATCATCTTTATACGGTTCAAGAAAATCCTCAAGACCAATTCCTGCAGTCACTATAAATCCACCAATATAATCTGTTTTTTGTGCAGATTGAGGAGCAATATAATCTGCAAGAGAGCGATTATATGATTCAGCTTGCTGCATTTTTCGTTGGGATCTTAGCATGCATAATTTCTCAAAGACTTCTCCGCTATCATCAAGAAGCATAATATCGTCTTTTATACTGTAAGCAGGAAAAAAACCGACCTTTGCTTTAACTAAGCTTAATTCTTTCATTTTTTCTAAAAATTCTTTAGCTTCAGCTAAAAGTTTTTTAGCCTCTTCACCGTAAGTGGCATCATCTAAGATTTTTGGATAACTTCCCTTTAATCTCCAAGCAGAAAAGAATGGGGACCAATCAATATAATTAATCAGAGTTT
Source organism: uncultured Bacteriovoracaceae bacterium (assembly GCA_964342535.1). Classification (GTDB taxonomy): domain Bacteria; phylum Bdellovibrionota; class Bacteriovoracia; order Bacteriovoracales; family Bacteriovoracaceae. The sequence continues at coordinate 472 of CAYFHZ010000373.1, forward strand.
CTACTTTAATGTCATTAAACTCTTTAGCACCAGTAAAGTTTGGTTTCGTAAAAATTGTTTGATTCCAATCAATTTGGGTCTTATTTTTTTGAGCCTCTTCAAATGAAATCAGTTCTACTTTATTACCTTTTCCATGATTCTCACGCATCTTTTCATATTGTGATTTTGTTTCAGAGTGAATCTTATCGGGACTATTTAAAAGCATTTGAGCTACAGGTACACTTTTCGAAGCATCTGCAACGTGAACAATCGTACCTGGATAGTGAGGATCAATTTTAACGGCAGTATGTATTCTACTTGTAGTAGCTCCTCCGACCATAAGAGGAATATTAAATTTTTGTCTTTGCATTTCAGTAGCAACATCTACCATTTCATCCAGACTCGGAGTTATCAGTCCTGATAGTCCGATAATATCAACATTTTCTTCTTTTGCTCTTTTGAGTATATCTTCACATGGAACCATAACTCCCATATCTATAATTTCAAAATTATTACAACCTAGAACTACTGATACAATATTTTTTCCAATATCATGCACATCACCTTTGACCGTGGCCATAAGAATTTTTCCCTGGCTTTTGGCTGTTGATCCTTTATCTTTTTCGATGAAAGGTTGAAGGTAAGCTACAGCTTTTTTCATGACTCTTGCCGATTTAACAACTTGTGGAAGAAACATTTTTCCTTCACCAAATAGTTCACCAACGATATTCATACCATCCATTAATGGTCCTTCAATAACTTGTAATGGTTTTTCGAATTGGTGTCTTGCTTCTTCAACATCTTCATCAATATAGTCGGTTATTCCCTTGACCAGAGAGTGAGAAAGACGTTTTGCAACTGGCTCTTCTCTCCATTCAAGATTCTTGGTTTGAACTTTTTGCTTGCTAGAAACACTTTGAGCAAAGTCTAGTAGTCGCTCAGTCGCATCAGGGCGTTTGTTAAGAATAACATCTTCGCAGTGTTCTCTTAAGTCATTAGGGATTTCATCATAAACTTCGAGCATTCCAGGATTCACGATCCCCATATCCATACCCGCTTTAATAGCATGGTATAGAAAGACAGAATGCATGGCCTCTCTTACGGTATTGTTCCCACGAAATGAAAAAGAGAGGTTACTTACTCCACCACTAATCTTCGCATGGGGGAGGTTATCCTTTATCCATTTAGTCGCCTTGATAAAATCAACACCGTAAGTATCGTGTTCCTCTATTCCTGTTGCAATAGCTAGAATATTGGGATCGAAGATAATATCTTCAGGTGGAAAGTTAATTTTTTGTACAAGAAGATCATATGCACGTTTACAAATTTCGACTTTTCTATCAAAGTTATCCGCTTGTCCTTTTTCATCAAAGGCCATGACGACAACTGCAGCTCCGTACATTTTAATTTTTTTGGCATGTTCTAAAAATTGTTCTTCTCCTTCTTTGAGTGAGATGGAGTTAACAACAGCTTTACCTTGAACACATTTAAGACCAGCTTCGATAATTTCCCATTTTGAAGAATCAATCATAATAGGTATTCTTGCAATATCAGGTTCACTGGCAATAAGATTTAAAAAGCGAACCATGGCTTTTTTACCATCAATCATCCCATCATCCATATTGACATCAAGGATTTGAGCACCGTTTTCGACCTGATCTTTTGCAACCGATAAAGCCTCGTCATAATTTTCTTCTTGAATGAGTCTCTTGAAACGAATTGAGCCTGCTATATTTGTTCTTTCACCAATATTTACAAAATTAGTTTCTTTAGTAATAGTTAGGGGCTCTAGTCCTGATAAATGTGGAAGATGATCTTTTGCAGGGACAGTTCTCGCTGTGTATTTTGCAGCTCTGTTAGCTATCTCTTCAATATGATCAAAACTTGTTCCACAACACCCACCGATAATGTTGATAAGTCCTTCTTTTAAATAATCTTCAACTACATCGGCCATATGTTCGGGAGATTCATCATATTCTCCAAATTCATTTGGAAGACCAGCATTTGGATAGATACAAATTTGATAAGGTGCTTTTTCGGCAAGAGTCTTAATATAAGGTCGCATAAGATCTGCACCTAGAGCGCAGTTAATGCCAATACTCATTAATGGTAAGTGAGAAACAGAATATAAAAATGCTTCTACAGTTTGTCCTGAAAGTGTTCTTCCTGATGCATCAGTGATTGTTCCAGAAACCATTATTGGCTTTGGATCTTTACCAAGTTCTTCGTAGTAAATTTGGATTGCATATAAAGCAGCTTTTGCATTTAAAGTATCAAATATTGTTTCTACCAGAAGAAAGTCCACATCACCTTCATCTAAAGCTTGAACTTGCTCTTTGTAAGCAGTAACTAATTCATCAAAACTAATGGCCCGAAATCCAGGATCATTTACATCTGGTGATATACTTGCCGTTTTATTAGTTGGACCAATTGATCCAGCAACATATCTTGGCTTGTGTGGTTCCCTCTTAGTAAACTCATCACATACATCTCTAGCGATCTTCGCACTGGCCTTATTCATTTCAAAAGCAATATCTTCCATTTCATAATCGCCCATGGCGACAGTTGTTGCGGAGAATGTATTTGTTTCTATAATATCAGCACCAGCTTCTAAAAATTTTTGGTGAATCTCTTTGATAACTTCAGGCTTAGTTATAGATAGAAGATCATTATTTCCCTTCACTGGTCTATGATAATCTTTAAACCTTTCGCCTCTATAATCTTCTTCTGTTAATTTATATTTTTGAATCATGGTACCCATGGCACCATCGAGTACGAGAATTTTATTCTCCACGATTAACTCCTAATTTAGATGACCTGTAGTGTATTATTTATTTAGTTATTTAGCAATAGAGCTTTATGACTTGTATCAAATTTGTTATGCTTTCGGATCATGAAAAAATTATTTAAACTAAATCCATTTATTTCAGAAACTGTTTGGGGAGGGGAGAACTTAAAGTCTCTTAAAGGCCTTAAAAATACTATGCCTGTTGGAGAAACTTGGGAGGTTTCAACTTTACACTCTGGTTCAAGTTATATTGGAGATAAAAAGCTGAGTGAGATTTGTGAATTAAATTATTTAGTAAAATTTATTGATACTAAAAAGCATTTATCAGTTCAGGTCCACCCTGGGGATGAATATGCTAAAACTCATGAAAACTCATCAGGTAAAACAGAAACTTGGTTAGTTCTAGACGCAGAGCAAGGATCTGGGATTTACCTTGGCTTCAAAGCTGGTGTGACAAAGAAAGAATTTTTTAATGCTGTTAAAAGTTCTCTTCCTTTGGATCAATTTTTAAATTTTTATCCTGTTAAGCGTGGTGACTTCTTTTGGGTACCTAGTGGTACAGTACACGCTATTGGTTCTGGAGTGACTTTGGCTGAAATTCAACAGAGCTCAGGGGTTACTTATAGAGTTTGGGACTGGGGAAGGTTGGGACTTGATGGTAAGCCTAGAGAATTA
>CAYFHZ010000374.1:0-3911 GCA_964342535.1 uncultured Bacteriovoracaceae bacterium
CTTCTTGTGAACATATTTTTGGATTTTAGAATTATTTCTTATTTCATAAATAACATTCTTAATTTGCCCAAAATAGTCTCTGAGTAAAGCTTGATTTTCAGATGTTAATTCATCATTAACAATCGCCTCAATTTTTTCTTTACCTTCTTTAAGATTCTTAACCCTAGAAAATGTACCATCATATTTACAAGATGATAGAATCACAAAACTAACCATTAATAATATATTTTTCATTAATTTACTCCTTCTAAGAGAGTTTCAAGCTTCCCTTCTTTTTTTGAATAATCTTCATTAAAAATACTTCTTTTGATTTTTTCCACTGTGTTGACTACTTCATATTTGTAGTTTGTAAGTGAAATTGAAGCATCAAAAAGGTTCTGAATACTTTCGAGTATTTCTATAGGGTCAAGACTCATACCAAGGATTAACTGCGTTTTAACAACTTCATAGTTTTCTTCTGCGAGCTTAAATCTTTCGTTTTGATTATCAATATTCTCAATATAGGAGTTAAAATTATTAACTAAGACATAAAGACTTTTCTTTATTACTTCTGTAGTTGCTTGCTTGTTAATATCAATAATCTGGCCTTCACTTTTAGAAATTCGTATAGAACTACCTAAACCAAATCCAAGCCCATCCTGAATAGGAATATTGTTGAAAACACCACTAGAGATTCCTCTCGATGTTGTTGATGAGCCAAGAAATGAGAAGTATGCTTCCTTTTTGACATATTTAAGAGCTTCCTTGACATATATGTACTGGTTTATCTCAGGAGCGTTATCTATGGCCCTAAAAATAAATGTATCGAAAGATATTGCAGACAAATCTTCCACATTGGGTAGTTGAATACTCTGTAATCTAAGCTTTGTTTCTTGAGGTAGGCCCATTAAATAAGTAAGAGCTCTAGTCTCTTCAAATACAAGAGTTTCAAGGGATCGAATATCCTCTTGTACTTCCAGTTTTCTAATTTTAAAAAATTTTAAAACTTGGGGAGGTACTTCACCAAAAACAGCTCTTGTCTCAACAATATCAATAAGCTCTTTTAATTGACGACTTTGATTTTCTAATAAACTCAAAAAATCAATATCTCGTAGTGTATTGATATATAAAAGCTTAGAGGTCATTACTTCATTCGCCCATAATGCCCTATATTGCTCTTTTTGAGCTAAGTAAAAAAGTTTACTTTCTGAAACTCTAAACCAGTTATTTGGAACTAAAAAGGGAGCTAAATCTTGGACAATATCTATAGCAGATGCCCAATCAAAGGGAAGTTTCAAAATGTTCCAAAAATTAAGTCTAGGTAATAAATTTCTTTTACTAAAATTTATTGTTTCTTTGGCCTGATATACTCTTTGAGCATTTTCTAAAACAGAATAATTCGTTTCCTTAACCTTCTGAGCAACCTGATCTAAAGATATAACTGTATCTTGTGCCACTACAATTTGATTAAGGAAAATAAAGAATAATAATATTAGTTTTTTCATATTAATCTCTCTTTAGCTTAAATTCATATTCGTTAGTGCTAACACTTGATTCAAAAAGCCCACTCAAAATATCAATTTGCTCGATCTCGTTATTTCTAACACTTTGAGCTAGTTTCTTTGCTCTTCTTTCTTGAGTTTGAAAATCGCTAGTGGTGAAATCGTCTGCAAGCATCAGCTTAAAGATATTTTTACAAGATTCAGAAATAATATTGATAATTCCTTTATTGATATCTGGACGATAGTTCTCCACGATACAACTAACAGCACTATTGCTAACTCTTGGGTTTTCAAGCTTGATATTCATGTTAAGTGCTAAGTTAGATAACTCGTAGTTAATTTCATCCAAAGTTCTTATTCTATCTGAATAAGCAATAGGAATACTTGAAGTGAATCTGGCCTTAATATCAAAGTCAATATCACCAACAGCAACTTCTCCACTAAAGTTACCTTCAATTGCTTCTATGAAATGTTTTCTTTGGTTAAGATCTTTTTCCATTTTTTCTGCCCATTCACGCTGATTTTCATTTTGAGCATTAATTTGTTCTTGAGAACGAATACTTTCTTGTTCTTTCAGTCTTTCGTCTCCACCTTTGCTACAAGAATATAATGTCAGTGATAGTAAAATAATAATAACTATGTTTTTCATATAAAAATCCTTATTTTATTAAGTTATCGAAACCTTTTAAGTCTCCATCTATTAAATTTATTTTTATGTATGTTGATAACAGGTCATTTTCTGTTTCGAATCTTGATCTAAGAAAGTCTACTTGTTGTCTGTGTGATTCAATCGTCATTGGAATCGAAACAACTCCTCTGGAAAATAAATTTTCTACCTGAGTGTGTTTCTTCTCAAGTTCCTTTAAAGTAGGCATATTTTGATATGTTCTCAGAGAACGATTATACTTTTTTGTAAGATTTTTTCTTTCAATTAAAAGCATGTTTTTTGCATTTGATGATTGAACTTTTTGCGTTCGTAGTCCATTAAGTGCCTTTAATTTTCCTCCGTCATTAGTATGAAAAAGTGGCAGTGCAAAAGAGATAGAAACCCCAGCCGAAACAAACTCATCATTTCCTTGAGTTTGATATTCCACCATCGGCCCTATTTGAATATTTGAATAACCAAGTGATTTTTGAACCTCATGTTCTTTACTGGCAAGATCAACTTTAAAATCTTCAAGCTTAACAAGTCCTGTTTGTTCATTACTACCCGTAACACCATCGCTCTCTGGAAACTTGAAATTATGATATTTAGGTTTAAGGTTTTCACATTTTGTAAAAAACTCTAATTTTCCTTCTAATAGATTCTTTTGATTTTCAAGGTCATTTAATTGGGCCTTATAATCATTTGAAGCAAGTCTTAAAGTTGATAAAGAAACCGTCTCTTCAGGGTTTAATCTTTTTCGAGAAGCCAGTTTTTTTATAACTTTATCAAATGTATTGCTGGCTTCTTTAACTGATTCAGTAAGAATCGCTAGTTGAGCAACTTTTTGATATATCAAAGCTGAATTAGAGTTGGAGTTATATAGGCTCAAATCTAATTTAGATTCATTTAAAGTTTTAAAAGCTTTGGCCTTAGATATTCGTTTATCTCTTTTAGAGCCAAATTCAATTATATGTTGAGCCGAGAGAGTGTAGTTATTAACATCTATTCCAAATTGATCTCCTTTTAAATAGTCAAAATCAACTTGGGGATTAGGCCTTTGTTCGGCAAGGTCTATCTCAGAACTAACTTGCTCTTTTTGTTTCTCAACCTCACGAAGTGTAGGGCCATTATCTCTCACATAATTGTAAAAATTATTTATATTAGTGATTTTGCAATTTTCATTTGCAAAACTCGCACTTACTGAAAATATCAGTAATGCTGTTACATACGCATACATATTAAATGTCCTAATTAAAATTAATACCTAAATAACTAGAGAATAATAAAATTAGGCAATAGGAGGACGAATGACATCGGAATGGAAATTTTGAGTTTTTCCATTTTGGAATGATAGATATTTGGAATTAGTTTGATTTAAAAGTGGTTTTACTGGAAATGAGCTAAAATAATTTACTGCTGTATGAGAGTGTCCTGCATGACAATGGCAGTGATGCTCGTGATTCTCTTCTTCATGCTCTCTATCTGATTCTTGGTGTAAATCCACATCATTACATGAAGTAGAACTCTTGCAAATCGACGTATTCTCTAAATCAATCACAGAAGCCGACGTAAAATCAGCAAGTGTTGAGAAAATTAATATTAGAGCTAAAAATAACTTCATTATAATACCTATACTCTATTATCGGTTATTTTTCAATATTATATAAAAGATTTACAAAAGTATATTCTCATATTTCTCATAACTGCTTAAAATAACACTAACTACAATTAGATTTTTTAATTAAATATAAGAGCTTCTTTTACATTTTTGATGTATTCATTAT
>CAYFHZ010000375.1:0-3908 GCA_964342535.1 uncultured Bacteriovoracaceae bacterium
AGAACTTGTTCATAAGTTTTATAATTTAAGAAGAATGCAATTAAAAAATATTAAGCCAAATGCAGCTCATATGGCCCTTGCGGAGTTAGAAAAAAGGGCAAGGTCATTTACGCTTATAACTCAAAATGTTGATGACTTACACGAGAGAGCTGGTTCAGTTAATATTATTCATATGCATGGAGAGTTAAGAAAAGTTATCGATTTAGAAAATTCGACATCATTTTATTATGAAGATGAGATTCTTAAGGATAATTTTAAAGTATGGAGACCTGATATTGTATGGTTTGGTGAAGCAATTAAAGGGTCTAGTGAAATTTCAAATGCAATAAAACATGTTGATTTATTTCTATGTGTTGGTACTTCTCATACTGTTTACCCTGCGGCTGGCTTAATGCATCAAGTCAATGGCCAAGCTAGAACAGTTGAATTTAACTTAGGACCAACTAGTTTATCTGATTCTTATGATGAGAATATTTATGGACCATGTTCAAAAACTTTGCCAGAATATGTGCTAAATCTTTTGAAGTAAAGGCCTATTAGATGACTGATTATGGATTACATTGGTTCAGACGAGATCTACGAATTGCCGGAAATCCTGGCCTTCAATATCAATTTCAAACACATAAAAAAAATGTTGTAGGGGTTTTTTGTTTTGATAAGGATTTTTTGGGCCGTTCTGATTTTTCTTATAACCGATTTCAACTTTTCTTAGAGTCAATTAAGTCTTTAAAAAAGGAACTACAAAGTTATGGTTCAGACTTAATTGTTCTTGATATTGGCCCTGAAATAGCTTTCAAAGAGTTATTTGCAAATGTGCAAGACTTACCTAAAACAATCACATTTGGAAGAGATTATGAACCTTTTGCATTAAAAAGGGATAAAGAAATGACTCAATATTTTGAGAATCTAGATATCGATGTCAAAAGTTTTCGTGATCATTTACTCATCGAACCTCATGAGCTTGAAAAAAAAGTTGGGGAAGGATACCAGGTCTATTCCCCCTTTGCACGTAAGTGGTTAGAGATCTTTCAATCGGAGGTAATCGAGGCTAGAGTTAAAGCTCAAGAAAATGGTTTAAATTATTTAGAAAACAAATTACAAAATAAAAAAATAGAACCTGTTTTTGATTTTTCATGGGATAGACTTTTTAAAAATCAGCCTCTAAAGGACTATCTAGATCAATATATAGAGGAAAATGCAAAAAAATGTACAATAAATATTCCTGAGACAGGAAGTCTTGCAGCCTATAAATTATTAAAAAAATTTTTAGATAAGGCTGATAAGTATAATGACAGTCGAGATTTTCCGGCAATTAATGGAACAAGTCGACTTGCTATGTATTTAAAAAATGGATCAATTACAATCTCTCAAATAATTGCTTATTTAAATCTAAGTGCTTATAAGAAAAAAGAAAATGGAAAGGATGTTTTTTTAAGTGAACTTATTTGGCGTGAATTTTACTATCATATACTTTTTCGAAATCCTAGGGTTGAAAATGAAGCATTTCTAACCCAGTATAATGCGATAAAATGGGATAATAATAAGAAGTATTTTCAAGCCTGGAAAGATGGTATGACAGGCTTTCCTATTGTTGATGCGGGAATGAGAGAGCTCAAGATGACTGGTCATATGCATAATCGTGTACGAATGATAGTGGCTTCATTCTTAACTAAGGATCTTCTTATTAATTGGCAATGGGGTGAAAAGTATTTTATGGAAACTTTATTAGATGGTGATCTTGCCGCTAATAATGGCGGATGGCAATGGGCAGCCAGCACAGGATGTGATCCACAACCTTATTTTAGAATATTTAATCCATGGCTTCAAAGTAAAAAATTTGACCCTGATGGGGTTTATATTAAAGAATTTTTACCAGAGCTAAAAGAGCTTGACCCAAAAAAACTACATTCACCAATTATCGATCATAAGAATTATCCAAGCCCCATTGTTGAGCATAAAGAACAACGGGAAAAAGCTCTTGAGATGTATAAGGCAGTTAGAAATTAGTCAAAAAAGTTTTGAATCATATCAAAGCGATAACTAAATATTTTTTTTACATCATTGTCCACAAACCTGCCTGCAATCAGCTTTCCAAACTTTCCTAGGGGGACTTTATAGAGAACATCATCTTTCATTAAAGTTCCATTTACTAGTTCTATAAAGTGATGCTGATGGTACCATTTGTGGTATGGGCCACTTAATTGATTATCTACAAAATATTCATCAGGTTGATATTCAGTTATCTCAGTTTTCCACTTTATAGGAATTTGATGTACTTTTAAGGTATAGTTAATGATTGTCCCTTGTTGTATATTATCAGTACTTTTGTTTAAAACTTTAAATCCTAAAAAGTCAGGAGTTAGTTTTTCTAGGTTCTTTTCATCTTTAAAAAATTCAAAAACCTCTGACTTACTTTTATTAAACCATTGGTACTGTATAAGTCTTTTATGGCCATTTAAGTCATCTAATAAAATATTTTGTAATGCTATATCTAGATTTGGGAATTGAAATTCGAAGTTAATATCAAGAAGTGATTGAGGAAAGACTTTTTGCCCTTCAAGAAGTAAGGTTGCCATTTCTCCAAGTACCACCTTTAGTGCTGAGGCTGGGGCCGGAAGAAATGATGGTTTCTTTAATATACCTGCTAGAGTTTTAGTAAATTGAATATTGCTAACAGGGTTAGGTGATGTTGCATTGAATACCTTTTTACTTCCTTGATATTGTATTAGAAACATAAAAATAGAAACGAGGTCTTGGATGTGAACCCAACTCATATATTGTTTGCCTGTTCCGATTTTTCCAGCGATTCCTGTTTTAAAAGCGGGTAACATTTTTGCTAGAGCACCTTCTTGGAGGTCTAAGACAAGGCCTATGCGCACCTGGAGCATTTGAATTTTAGAAGCTAATAAATGTTCATTAAATACATCTTCCCACTCTTTACATACACCAGCTAAGAAGTCACTACCAATTTGGGATGATTCATTTATCTTTTCATCACCTCTATTTCCGTATATCCCAATGGCCGAGGCAGAGATAATTTTTTGAGGAAGAGAATTTGTTTTTTCAATACCATCTAATATAAGCCTAGCAGAATTCACTCTTGTATCTAATATTATTTTTTTTTGCTTTTCGGTCCATCTTTTTGCAGCAATACTTTCACCAGCAAGGTGGATAATAATATCTCTATCTAAAAAAGCATCATACTCCACTGTTTTATTTTTAAGATCCCAGAGGTAAGGCTTTACTGGAAAACCTAGGGTTTTTATTGCTCTTTTTTTATTTCGAGTTAGGATATTAATATCGGTATATCCATTCAACATTAACGATTCAATGAGTTTTTTACCAATTAATCCTGTTGCACCTGTAATTAAAATTTTCATATTACTAAGTTAACATTTTCCAATACTTTTTTCTAGAAAATGAATGTGTAGATTTATTCACTTATTAATCTATTAAAACTAGATCCAAAGCCGATAGATATCTCTTCGACGACCTTTTCTTTGTTGATTTTAAAAAGAGTAGGAAGAGCATTTACAAGATAAAAATCACTATTATCTTTAATTTGATAAAATTGGTCTGTATTGAACTTATGTTTTAAAAGATGTTTTTTGAGCTGTGAAAGAGATTCATCCGATATAAACAAAAAGGATTTTTTCTGTTCTTTAGAAAATTCGGATATTCTCTTTAAAGCAGCATGGCAATAGGTACACCATGTGGCCCAAAACATAATTATTTTTTTATTTTTAATTTCATGTAAGTTTATTTCACTTTCTGAATTCAATATGGGGGTTAACTTTACGTTAGGAAATATTTCTTTTTTAAACATAATATTTAACTTCTCTAATTCAGAAGGAGAATTAATGGGTGTAATCTTTTGTGTAAGAGTTTTATTTTTTCTTTTGATTGAT
>CAYFHZ010000376.1:0-3907 GCA_964342535.1 uncultured Bacteriovoracaceae bacterium
CGTGAACGTCACGTACCTCAAATCCCGCTCTTTCTCTAGTTAGACCACCTGGCCCAAGAGCAGAAAGTCTTCTTTTATGAGTTACTTCTGATAGTGGGTTTGTTTGATCCATAAATTGAGATAATTGTGATGAACCAAAGAATTCCTTAACTGCAGCAGCTACAGGTTTTTGATTTACTAGATCATGTGGCATCATCGTATCAAGTTCAATTGCAATCATTCTTTCTTTGATTGCTCTTTCCATTCTAACAAGACCAACTCTAAATTGATTTTCTAATAGTTCACCTACAGCTCTAACTCTTCTGTTTCCAAGGTGATCAATATCATCAACCCTACCCTTACCATTGTTAAGATCTACAAGGTATCGAACAGTTCTGATAATATCATCTCTAGTTAAAGTTGTGTTTTCAACAGGAATATTTAAACCAAATTTATAGTTTATTTTCATCCTACCAACTCTAGATAAGTCATATCTAGATGGATCAAAAAATAAACTATCGAATAATGCTTGAGCAGCATCAACAGCTGGTGGTTCACCTGGTCTTAATCTTTCAAAGATCTTAATAAGAGCGTCATCTGTAGAATTCGTCTTATCAAGAAGTAAAGTATTTCTTATTTGATCAGAGAAATTTACATTGTCGATATATAGAACATCAACAGTTGTTATTCCCGATTTCATCAAGTCATAAATTTTATCTTCTGTAAGTGCTTCATTAGCAGAAGCAATAACCTCTCCAGTCTCTTCATCATAGATATCATCAAAAATAACTTTACCTACAATTTGATCAAGCTCAATCGGAAGCCTTGTTAAACCAGATTCTTTCATTTTCTTGATCGAAACTTTTGTAATCTTCTTACCTTTCTTAACAAGAGCTTTTCCAGTGGAAGGATCTAGAATATCCTCATCTGCACGAGCACCCTGCATAAGTTCAAATTCTAATTCTCTTTCAAATTTATTTTCAACTAAATGAATTGTTTCTTTTTCATAGAAAAGAGCAAGTAATTCTGATACTGAATAACCTAACGCCTTCAAAACTACTGTTGCATGTAATTTTCTTTTTCTATCAATTCTAGCATAAAGAACATTCTTGTGATCAAACTCAAAATCCAACCAAGAACCTCTATGAGGAATAATTCTAGAAGAATAAAGAAGTTTCCCACTAGAATGCTTCTTACCACTGTCATGTTCAAAAATAATACCTGGAGATCTGTGTAATTGAGACACAATAACTCTTTCAGTACCGTTATATATAAATGACCCTGTATCCGTCATAAGAGGAATATTACCAAGATAAACTTCCTGCTCTTTGATGGATGATACGGTCCTGTTATCTTCATCTTCTTCGTCAATTTCATAGAAAACTAATCTTACGGTTACCTTAAGTGGTGACTCAAAAGATAGCCCTCTGGCCTTACACTCTTGCTCAGAGTATTTAGGCTGTTCTAGGGAGTAACTAACAAACTCCAAAGACACTGTTTGATTAAAGTCAAAAATGGGAAATACAGACTTGAACACTGCTTGAAGACCAATATCTTCTCTTCTCGCAGGCGCAATATCCTTTTGAAGAAAATCTTCGTACGATTTTATCTGAAGTCTCATTAAGGTTGGGGGTTCAATAACTTGTTCACTTCTGCCAAAGCTACAACGAAACCACTCGTTCGGGCTGAAAACTTTTGTCATTTGACTGACTCCTAGGATACGATTTTTTTAAAAACAATTTTACTTGTCTTTTTACAACTACATACACAAAAATGGAAGTGTACAGCGTACACTTCCACGATTATTTTTTCAAATTTTTAATACGCAATGCAAAAATTATTTAAGCTCGACTTTAGCACCAGCAGCTTCAAGCTTTTTCTTGATTTCTTCAGCTTCATCTTTAGAAACAGCTTCTTTAACAGTTTTAGGCGCACCCTCAACCATTTCTTTTGCTTCTTTAAGCCCAAGTCCAGTGATTCCTCTAACCTCTTTAATAACGTTAATTTTCTTAGCACCTGCGTCAGTAAGAACAACGTCAAATTCAGTTTTTTCCTCTGCAGCTTCACCAGCTCCAGCAGCACCAGCAACAGCAACAGGAGCTGCTGATACACCAAACTTTTCTTCCATTTCTTTTACAAGCTCAGCACAATCAAGAACTGACATATTTGCGATAGCTTCGATGATTTGATCTTTTGTTAATGACATAATTATCTCCTAAAATTTTTAATCTTTTTTAAATGTTTAATTAGTTAATCTTACGCTTCAACTTCTTCAGTTTTAGCTTCTACTTTTAAATCAGCTGCTTTTTCTACTCCTTGTGCTTCACACTCATCTTTGATTGCATTTATCAATCTAGCAAGTGATGAAACTGGAGCCTGAAAAGTCGCCAGTAATGTACCAAGCATTTCGTCTCTTGATGGAAGTTTAGCAAGCGCCATAACCTTACCTTCATCAAGTAATTCTTGGTTTAAAAAACCTTGTCCTAAAGTTACATGCTCCAATTCTTTACTTGTTTCAAGTAGAGCTTTCGCAACACCAGGAGCGTCTTCAAATGCAAATGCTACAGCATTTGTACCTTTAAGACCTTTAAGGACTTCTTCTGCATAAGTCCCTTCTGCCGCTTTACCAAAAAGAGTGTTTCTAGTAACTACAAGTGCACCTTTAGCTTCTCTAATTTGCTTTCTTAGAACAACTGCCTGGTTAGCCTCTATTCCAATAACATTCGTTAAGAAAAGAGCTCTTGAGTTTTCGATTTTGTCTTTGAGGTCTTTAATCACAGCTTCTTTGTCTGCACGTGTAATCATTGATTCCTCCTATTACGTTTATATGGAGGGGGATTTGGGCAGGACTTATACGCATCCAAGCGAACCGGCTTTCATCAACCCCAACTAAAAATTATTATTAACCTAGGGCTGCAACATCATTGGTGTCAAGCTTTACACCAACACCCATTGAGGTACTAATTGTTACAGATTTAATATATGTACCTTTTGAACTTGCAGGCTTAGCTCTAACAATTGCGCCAGCAATTGCCTTAAAGTTTTCCATAAGATCAGCATCCGAAAATGACTTCTTCCCAACTGGTACATGAATAATACCTGTTTTTTCTGTTCTATACTCAACCTTACCAGCTTTTTGCTCTTTGACCGCTTTTTCTACATCTGTAGTAACTGTCCCAAGTTTAGGGTTTGGCATCAAACCTCTTGGCCCAAGAATCCTTGCGATTCTACCAATTTTCCCCATCATATCTGGAGTTGCAATAACTCTATCAAACTCCATCCATCCACCTTGGATTTTTTGAATAATGTCATCACCACCAACTAAATCAGCACCAGCTGCTTCAGCCTTAGCAATGTTCTCACCAGATGTAATTACAACTACATTTACCTTTTTACCAGTACCTGCAGGCATAACAATTGCACCTCTTATCATTTGATCAGCGTGTCTTGGATCAACACCAAGTCTAAACGCTACATCAACTGTCTCATCAAATTTTGCATAAGCAGCATCTTTGGCCAATGCAATACCGTCCACAACTGTGTATAATTTTTCTTTATCTACTTTCGCTAATGCTTCTTTTCTTTTTGCATTTATTTTTTTCATGTTTTACTCCTTGCGGTTCAAACGACTTACGTCTCCCGAAATTATTTATAATCCAATTTTAAACCTGCAGACCTTACAGAACCCTCGATTGTCCTTTTAGCTGCATCTAAGTCTGCCGCTGTTAAATCCGGCATTTTAGCATTAGCAACATCTTCAACAATTTTTTCAGATACTGTACCTGCAACTTCATGACCTGGCTTATTAGCAAAAGATTTCTTATTAAGATTCTTTTTTAATAAGTAAGTCGCTGGTGGAGTTTTAGTAATAAATGTGAATGATCTATCAGAATAAACAGTGATGATCGTCGGGAAAATTGTCCCAGCT
>CAYFHZ010000377.1:0-3905 GCA_964342535.1 uncultured Bacteriovoracaceae bacterium
CTGAATTTAAAATTTATAAAGCAAAATTACAAATGAAACTTGATGAACTCCGTGAAAGATATAAGTTATCAGATGAATATCTAGAAGAATTGGAAATAATTAAAGACAAAGTTATTCAATCCTTAACACAATTAGAGGAGGCCAAAGCAAGCTATGCAAAGGCCATAAAATCTAAAATGAAGGGACCAGATAGCCTGTTAGCTTTAAAGCGTAAAATCTTACTTGCTAAAGAGGAATTCCGATACAATTATCAAACATTTAATGTTATGTTGAATCCTAAATATTTAATTATCTAAAATTAGGGTTACCCATGCTTAATGTTTCAAATATCTCTAAAATTCAGGGCGCTGAATCACTTTACTCCAATGCTAGTTTTCAAATTAATCCAGGTGAAAAAGTAGGACTTGTAGGTCCAAATGGGGCCGGAAAAACAACCCTTTTTAGAATGATTATAGGCGAAGAGAGAGTAGATGAAGGTCAAATAAGTTTACCTGAAGTTTGTAGAATGGCCTACTTTTCCCAAAATGTTGGTGAGATGAAAGGAAAATCTGCATTACAAGAAGTTGTTGAAGGTGATGCTAAAATTAAAATACTTCAAGATAAACTTAGAGTTTATGAAGCTAAGCTTATGGAAGAACTTTCTGATGATGAAATGAACAAAGTTCTCATGGAGATGGGAGATGTTCAAACTGATTTTGAAAAGCTTGGTGGATATGATCTAGAGATGAGAGCTGAGGAGATTCTAACGGGTTTAGGGATAATGCCTGAAGATCACCATAAATTAGTACAAGATTTTAGTGGTGGTTGGAAAATGAGGATTGCACTTGCCAAGGTTTTAGTGATGAATCCTGATCTCATACTTATGGATGAGCCTACAAACTATTTGGATATGGAAACAATATTATGGTTAGAAGAATGGCTTCGTAACTTTAAAGGGGCCATTTTCATGACAACCCATGATAGAGATTTTATGAATAATGTTTGTAATAAGACAGTAGAAATAAATCTTGGAAAAATTACAACATACTCAGGTAATTATGAGTTTTACTTAAAGGAACGTGAAATACGTTTAACTCAATTGAGAGCTGAGCATTCTAGGCAGCAAGATATGTTGGCCAAAGAGGAAGAATTTATTGCAAAATTTAAAGCGAGAGCATCACATGCAGCTCAGGTTCAATCTCGAGTAAAAAAACTTGAAAAAATTGATAGAATAGAACTTCCTCCTGAAGAAGAAAAAATATCTTTTGAATTCAGTACACCTCCTAGAGGGGGGGATGACGTTGTTGTTATTGAAAATTTATCAAAATCCTGGGAGAACTCCAAAGGAGAGAAAAAAGAAGTTTTCTCTGGACTAAATGCCATTGTGAAAAGATTAGATAAGATCGCTGTTGTTGGAGTTAATGGCGCTGGTAAATCAACTCTCTTAAAAGTTATAACTCAACAAACTTCTGCAAATGAAGGTGAGGCGAAAGTTGGACCTTCTATTAAGATGGGCTATTTTTCTCAATATTCCTTGGAAGTACTTAATCCTGAAAATTCAGTTTTTGATCAAATACGTGAAGGTCTTGCAGAGGCAAGTGATGGTTATATTAGAAATTTGTTAGCTGCATTCTTGTTCAAGGGTGATGATGTTAAGAAAAAAATTAAATATCTTTCAGGTGGAGAAAAAAGTCGATTGGTAATGGCACAACTTTTATCTCAAAATAATAATCTATTAGTTTTAGATGAACCGACAAACCACTTAGATATATCTAGTAGAGAAATCTTGTTAGAAGCACTTCAACGCTTTGAAGGAACGATTATCTTTGTTTCCCATGATAGACATTTTCTTCATGGACTTGCATCAAAGATATACGAAGTTGATAAGGGGCATATTCAAATTTACCCAGGAAATTATCAATATTATCTTGATAAACAAGATCATCTATAGAAATTTATTTTGAGTGACTTTTATTTAGTATACTAGCTCAGTTGTGTTTTTAAACCATGGAAGATAGTGTGTTTTATAATTTTCATTTTTTACAATTTCTAAACCAAAACCTCTCTTTTCATCGATATTGGTTTCTCTCACAACCCTAGCACTAATTGTAAATTCCTTATCAACTAAAATTTTAATTTTTATAATATCATCTATATTAAGGTCAATACTGTTATCAAGACATTTCGTTAAAAGGCCTGACTCTGATATATTGATACTATCAAGAAAGACTTCTGATTGATTTTTTACTAAACTTAGTTTTTTTTCAATCTGATATCTTTTTGGAGTTTGCCACCATCTAAGCCTAGGTTGAAGAATGACACTTTTAAGCTGAGAATTATAAAGTGGTAGATGTAGCATAATAAATATCAAAGAGCTGATTAAAACCTGATCCATGGAGAAGTCTTGTCCATACATTCCGACGTAAATGTTGTTGGTTATGACTAAACAAACAAGAAGGGGAGTTAAATAGTAAATCCCTTTGTTAAGTGAAGTTATGAGCATCGCACTTATCATCATCATCAACATACATAAAAAATTTAATGGTGTTAGCATACTCATGATTTTATTTAAATCACTCATAGGAATTTTATACAGAAAATGTATTTGCATGGGAAAACTAATTACTGTTATAAGTAATACTAAAGGCATTAAGTATAGGTATATAGGTTTAGTTCTCATTTTTTACTCCGTTCTCAAACGAGTAACAGTAACTTTTTATATTCATGACATATTTTCTAGCTTCTTTAAGGTTCTTACTTAATAACCAATTTTTATTTTGTTTTCTAATGGTCTTTTTTACTCTATAGGGTCCTGAGTTATAGCTAGCTAATATAATATCGGTATAAGGAATATTATTTTTAAATACTGATTTTAAAAGTTTGGTAGCATCACTTCTATTCCAGTAGTTTTGAATATGATCAAAGTATATAAGTCCACCTTCTATTGATTTCTGTGGATTAAGTCTCCAATCATTAACCTGATTAATTTGATAATTTGCCAAATATTTTTTAATTGTACTTACAGGTATATTCTCAAAATTAGGATAAATATTCCACTCAGGCATGAGTTTGTTAATTTCAATGGCCGCCCTAGGTGTTATTTGGGTAAGCCCTAAGGCATAAGCATAACTTAAGGCCTTTGGATTGAAAGACGATTCTTGGGCAATAAGTGCAGCTATGAGACTTGGATTGTATCCATAAGCTTCCGACAAATGGTGTATATTTTGTTTATACTTATTTGATATTTGAAATGGGTTTGTTTGAAAATCACCCTGAGTAAATTCTTTGATACAATCAGGAATTTCTAAGTCGTATTTAAATGGTTTCTTGTTCATCGATGAGTAGTATAAAAATGATATATTATTTATATGACCAGGTAAGATTGATAGATTATTAAATTCAATTTTTATTGGTTCATTCACCTTACTTGGAAAATGAATAGTTTCTGATTTAATCAATCTTTTGAGTTTTTGATTATTGTATAAAATTTCATATTTAAAGCTTTCAGGTTTAAAATGTGGATCACGAATACTTAAAGTCAGATGAAATGGAGAATTGTAATACTGTTTATCAGGATAACTTGAAATATCTACTGTACTTGGATTAAATGTTTCAAAATCAATAGCTATTTCTTGACCAAAAAATATATTTGCACCAAATGGACTCGTTGGCCCTGCACAGCTAATTAGTGTCGTAAAGAGTATAGTAGAGAGAAAATATTTCAACATAGATACCATTTTACAAGAAAATGATATCTAATATTGCTCTACTGAAACTTTAGTTTAAAAGTACTTAATATTAATAACTTAACTGCAAAATATGAATTCCATATAATTTATTTAATTAAATTTATGGCCATATTTACTGTCTCTTGTTTTATGGTAGTACTTGAAAAGACATAAAGGAATAATTTATTAAAGGATTGA
>CAYFHZ010000378.1:0-3900 GCA_964342535.1 uncultured Bacteriovoracaceae bacterium
ATGAGTCACATAACCATTTACAATTTCATTTATATCTTCATTTGTTGATAAATTTTTCATATATATTAAAACAAGATCATCTAATATTATATCCATTTTTCTTGGTAAAGATTTAAATAATAATTTCAATGGTAACACTTCTTGGCCTTCAACGTTTATAAGGGTTGTATATAATACTTTTTTAGCGATTAAATTTTGCTTTTCAGTAACAGAGAGTTCTTGCTTTTTAGATGCATTACTTGTTGAATCATGGGGTGTGGAATGTATAACAATATTGTCCCATTCTAGACATTTATTTTCCTTAGTATGCCATGGTCTTCCTTGTTCCATACATTCTTTTAACTCAATTTTTTGTTTGTCACTTAACTCTGATGTCGAATCTTCATTGAGTTCACTTATAAAAGGATTTTTATTATCACTAGCAAACAAGTAAAAGGAACATATTTGAAGCCAAACGATAAATAAATACTTCATCTATTATTGAATTCTATGGACAAGTGAATTTACGTAAAACTTCATGTTTTGCTGTTGCTCTTTAGAGTGATACTTAAACTCAACACCGTAACCATAATATTGGTCATCATGTAAATCTTGTTTTCTTCTGATGACGGCCTCAATTTTTTCCATTCTATCAAAAAGAGGAATTTCAAGTTCTAAAACTTGCCCCACAGGTAATTGCATATTAGTAGTGAAATATGCACCAGATGCTGAGATATTGGTAATTGTAGTGGAGATATCATTTCCATTTGCTTTAAATTTTGTTTTTAATTTAGTAGCAAAACGTGATGTATTTCTCCAAAGTTTTTGAGAAATATTCCAGTAAGGTCTTCTATATGCTGGGACCATAAAATATCCTACAAGCAACATATTTATGCTAAGTAGTAGTGAGCTTGAAAGGTGGGGTGTTTCGCTTACATAGGGCCATGTAAATTTCTCGTATGTAAAATAGCTTAGAAGTGTATAAACTTGTAATCCCATAAAAAAGAAAAAACTCCAGGCTTTGATACTTAACAAAGCGTATCCGGCCAAAGGAAAAAGCACCCAAAATTCTAAATTATTCCCAAAGCCTTCAATACTCAATATAGTACGTATTAAAGTTTCCCACTCAAATCCAGTTTGAATTTTGAGATATATGATTTTAATAACTGGCTCTAGAAAGAGAAGACTTGCTAAGAAGACTAAGAATTTTGGTTTTGAATGCTGGCCAACAGATTTTAATCTTTTTGAAATTTTTGAAGCTGTTGAGTTTTTGTGCATGAGAACTTCATGAGTTTCATGAAACATTCTATTTAATATACCTTTGGCAAGAAAACCCATAAAACTGGTATCAACTTGAGATTTAATATGATTAAGTACCGCGGGATCTGATCCAATAACCATTGTAGGCAACTGAAAGTGATTTACTATATTTTGTACTCTATATATTTCTTCAAGTTCCACATGATCAATATCTAGTACCAGAAACTCGATTTCATTAGTTGTTAAAAAGTCCAATCCCTCTTTTAAATCATGAGAAATATGAATATTATAATTTGCTATTTTACTATGGTGTAATTTATGGCCTAAATTTTTATTTATTAACTCTTCTTTACCTATAATTAAGCACTGATGGTGAATATCAGGAATACTTTCGTCAATCTCATTTGTTAAGGTACTTGAATTCATAGAGTTCCTCTTTAAAATTTATTTTCAATATATTTATCGGTCTAGGATTATGAATATTTAGTAGGTGAGTTATATAGTCAGGGTAATTATGTCTCTTTGACTCTATGTATTATATCAAAATAGGCTCAAATTGCGACTAGAAAATATTAATTTATGATATTTCAATACTTTATGATTGGCACAAAATTCGCAATTCTTATATATGAGGCTAACCAAGGAGGGAGTTATGCTTAAATTATTAGGTTTGACGGCCATGATGGCCATCTCAGTACAAAGTTTTGCAAATGAAACAACCTTGGATTTACAAACAAATAGTGATCCAGTTGATTATTGGCAGTATGAAGGATTAGATAGGCCTATGCTTGATGAGGAGCTAACCCAAAAAATACCGCCAATTGCAGATGTTATTGATCTTGTTGCTCATGGGCGTGCAAGATAAGATCTATAATTTCTTGTTGTTTCATATTTCTCAGTTTGGCCGCAGGGATTCTATCTTCTAAAATTGGGGCAAGTTTATCTTGAATATCCTCAAATAAGATTGGATCTTTGTTGGCCAAAACCTCATTTACCCTGTCAATAGGAGTGAAGTGAGGTACGGTTCTTAATATTTGAGGATGCTCATTTATTAAGTGAAAAATGGTTTCAACTACTTGGCAAAATGAATCAAGTTCCGACTTTGTAAATGATTCTGTCGGTTCAATCATAAGTCCAAACACTTCAGGAAAAGCAACAGTTGGGGCGTGAAATCCAAAATCTAAAAACAATTTTCCAATTCTAGCAATGGCCTGTGCTTTAGGTGTACCCGCCTTTGCTAATCTCTCAAATGTTTCATCTGAAAGAGTGATGATAAACTCATGCATTCTCGGAACATCATCTGCTTGCTTTGGTAGAGTAGGATAATACTTACTTAATTTATGATGAAGGTATCTTGCACTTAAAACAGCTGCAGAACTCATTTTTACTACTCCATCACTTCCAAGAGCGAGTAGGTATGTATATGCCCTTACTTTGTGTGCAAAATTTCCGTGATGTCTATGAAAAGATCCAATCGTATATTTAGGTTTTACTAGCTTAAATTCATTATGGTTTTTAACAACTTGATGTCCTGGTAAAAAATCAATTAGTTTTTCACTTACGGCAACGATTGCATCTCCTGGGCCACCGCCTCCGTGAGGGATTGACCAAGTTTTATGTAGGTTGTTATGAACAGCATCTACACCTAGTTTATGTAAATCTACAATACCTGCAATCGCATTCATATTGGCACCGTCCATATAGACGAGACCACCAACTTCATGAATAAGTTTAGACATATCCTCAAATCTTGCTTCAAAAATTCCAGCTGTATTAGGATTTGTAACCATGATTCCAGATATTTGTTTTTGATAAAGATGTACCAAGCTCTCAAATTTTTCAAAGTCAATTTGGCCACATGGTGCCGCTTCGATGGTAATAATCCCTATTTTTTGGCCATTAACTATTTTTGTTTCATAGCCCGCCATTGTTGCAGTTGCAGGGTTCGTTCCATGGGCCGATCTAGGTATCAGGATTATATTTCTTGTTTCTTGTTCACCTCGGCTACGATGATAAGCTTGAAAAAGTTTAAGGCCAACAAGCTCTCCCTGAGCACCAGCAACTGGCTGAGTTGTTACGCCAGGTAGACCCGTTATATCTTTAAACAGTTCTTGAATCTCATAAAGGATTTCTAAGTTACCTTGTACATCTGACTCTGGAGCTTGAGGATGAGTTTCTTGGAACTCTTTTAATCCGGCAGCCCACTCATTAAGTTCAGGGTTGTACTTCATAGTACAACTACCTAGAGGATAGAGGCCGTCATCTGGACTTAAATTTTGATTACCTAATTTTGTGTAGTATTCATAAACTTCTTCAACACTAAATGATTTAATTTTATAAGTTTCTTTTCTTTTTAAATCTTGTGGTATTTGATGAATTGTTCCTGATATTGATTTCGGTTTAAATTGTGATTTAAAAAAGTTTAATAAGCACTGGATATCATAATTTGATTGTTTGTCTGATAGACTTATTTTTAAAAGATTCTCTTCAATCCCACATCTTCCAGAAATATTGACACCGATATGCAGTTCTTCCTCAGTTGCTAATTGAATGAGTGTATCTACATCCCGATCCAATTTCAGTGTAAACTCATTAAAAATAGGTCCATCAAATAAGAGATCAACACCTTCAAAACTTGTAAGATCCTGTACGAGTCGATAG
>CAYFHZ010000379.1:0-3894 GCA_964342535.1 uncultured Bacteriovoracaceae bacterium
GCACTAAATTTAGTACCGCATGTCTTGCATTTGAAGCGCTGAATTTTTCTTGAATCATTCGCTCGAAAGTAGAATCCATCTTTATAATAATGGGGGGATTTACATGAATTTTTAGGGCAGTTTCTTTTCATGCAACTTTAAATGCAAGAAGGATGAAAGTTTAAGTTGGTAAGTTGTTGAAACTACAAGTAATTTATAGCTAGGTTGTGATAGAACTGTTTATGTTTTACCCCACTAAGGTCAGTCGGTTTGGAATTATTCTCCTTGAGTACCAACCGGGAAAACAAGTTTTAAAATTAACTCTACCATCACTATTTGTATGGTTGCACCAGTAAAGATACTTGTTGCAGGATAATCACTAGTAATTAAATTTGTCCCACCACTGGCCCAATTTCCGGAATAGGTTGTGTCGTCAGTATCTGTTGTAGATGAATTGCTAGCGTTTGCTATTTCTTCAGGTGTACAAGACATCAAAGCAGGGATAGCAAAAGCAATAACTGCAATAGCAACACCCTTATTCATTAATTCTCTTCTGTTCATCTTCCTCATCTATATCTCCTTGATGGATCGCCCATATATAGTGCAGGCAAAATGTTATGAAATTATGGAAGTAAATTTGTGCTATAAATGTCTAACATGTTAATATTAAAGAAAAAGGAATTTTATGCATCTAGATTTTTCACCCAATGCCCCTATTTTAGAGGAAACAAATTTTGCTACTTTTTTAGAAGTTGATATACGTGCCGGGGAAGTTATTGAGGTTCTCGATTTTCCTGAAGCTAGAAACCCTAGTTATAAATTAAAAATAGACTTCGGAGAAGGTGTAGGAGTTAAGAAAACGAGTGCTCAGATAACAGCCTTATATAGTAAGAAGAAACTACTAGGCAGAAAGATATTGGCAGTTGTTAATTTTCCTCCAAGACAAATTGGAAAATTTATGTCAGAAGTCTTAGTTCTTGGACTTTCAAATAAAGACAATCATATTGTGCTTTTATCTCCTGATGGTGAGATTCCAAAAGGTGCAAGACTTCATTGATCTAAATATTTTTCGTGAAACATCCAGGCAAAACCAAAGACATATCCTATATTATGTTGAGACTCTACGAGGCTACTTTCCTTGTTTGCTGATACAGTTAAATTAGAATAAGTAAGACCTGTAAAAAAAGATGATTTCTTACTTAAGTCTAATGAAAACCCAAGAGAACCCGCCAAGTCAACTAAGCCTGATTTAGATTTGTACGACTCTCTGTTTGAAGTTTTATATTGTTCATCAATATCATAAAAAAACGAATGATACTTTTGATCAGCGTAGGCCAAACTAAGGCTAGAAAAAATAGTAAGTGGACTTGTTCTACTTGTTTTAACCCAATATCTTAGATTTGGTTCAATTATAAATCCATGTTCCTTTAAGTTTCCAGCTGTATTGGCCGCAAAGTTGGCCCTTATTCCCAGGCCAAAGGTAAATCGTTGTAAACTTTGAGTTGGGAGTCTTACAATAAGTCCAGGTCCGATGCCTATAAGAGCATCGGTATTTGGCATACCTTCTCTTGCATCATTTTCGTTAGAATCAATTGGAAAATTGAAGCCACCACTTAATCCAACTTCAAAAAAGTCATTTTTAAGAAATTGCAATCTATTTCCTTCCTCGTCGGCTTTAAGTAAATCTCCACGATATATAACCCAAGGAAAAGGGATAGCTCTAAAGGTACTTGATTTCGCCCCTGGATAATTAGGAACAGAAAGACCGATCATACCTGCGCCAATCTCATATAGAGGTTTATCTTTTTGATTAAAATTTCTCGAAATTTGAGTGAGTGCTTGACTAGGAAGGAACATTAGTGAAAAAGTAAGGTATATAATGTATTTCATATTTATTTATCTTAAGTTTAAATGCAATAGTAGTAAAATGTAGTAAAGTTTTTCTTGTTTGCTAAAATCATAAAAGGTGAATTTAAAAAACTTTTAATATTTAAGGATAAAAGATGAAACAAAATTTAAAAGGTTCATGTCTCTGTGGAAAAGTTCGATTTAATTTTGAAGGAAGTCTGAAAAGATTCTTTTTTTGTCATTGTTCTTATTGTCAAAAAGGAACTGGATCGGCCCATGTTGCTAATTTATTTTCCTTTGATGGTAGTATCAATTGGGAAGAAAAAAAAGAGGTGATATTCTATCGACATGAGGATACAAGACATGTGAGAAGCTTTTGTAAAAATTGTGGTAGCCCACTTCCAACAGAAGTCGTTGAAAACAATATGATAAAAATTCCTGCTGGTTGTCTCGATACCGACTTTGATATGAAGCCAAATGCACATATCTTTTGTGAAAGTAAAGCATTTTGGGAGCATGATTTAGATAAAGTGAAGCGATTTAAAAAATATCCTGAAAATTAATCCAGTGCCAATTTTTTAATACTGTTACCTTCGAGCCTACAATTGATCCACTCCTCATCAAGGTCTGTACCTAATTGTTTATACATTTTTATCGCAGGTTCGTTCCAGTCTAGAACTTGCCACTCGAAGCGACCACATTTTTCTTTTACTGCTATTGAAGCTAGATATCTCATCATATATTTTCCAATACCATTTCCACGATATTCTGGTTGAATGTAGAGATCTTCCAAATAAAGTGATTTTCCTTTCCAAGTTGAGTAGCGATAATAATAGAGACAAAACCCAATTTGAATATCTTTAGCCTCTATAATGAGTGCTTTAAAAAGGGGATGGTCACTAAAACCATCTTCAGCTAATTGCTCTGCAGTTGTAATGACTTCTTGAGGGGCATTTTCAAATGCAGCAAGCTCTTTAATCATCTGCAGAATAAAGGTCGTATCATTTTCACTTGCTTCTCTAATATTAAATTTCATTTTTTTTTGACCAATTATTAAAACCTTTTTTGGAGAGTTCATTTTTCATAAATGTAAGTCGCTCTTTAAGAGGTATTTTTATAATCGCTTTTTCAATTTTTCTTAGCTCGAATTTATCGATAAAAATACCTTCGCACTCTTTACAATGATCAAGTTCTAATTCATTATCTTCTTCATATCTCATTATATATAATGGCTGAGAATTGCATGTTGGACAGTTAAAATCAGCTTTGCCAACTTCTAATGTTTTAAAGGGAAAATCTTTACCTGATTCGGTATAGAGTGCCAGTTCACCTTTTTCACACCAAAGACCAAGACAACCATTTTGGCCACAACAAAAATCAAATTGTACGCCTTCAATATCAAAAGTTTCCATCTTTTCTGTTTTGCACTTTGGACAATTCATTCTCTATCTCCCTATTGAGGACTGGCCGCACTTGATTTATTATCTACTTTCTCAGATGAATTCTCCGTCTGCTTTGACTTAGAAAAATAGTCGCCACAGATTTTAACGACACCCATTACAATTTCATCAGTAATAAAGTTTTTTTCAATATCATTACATTTTTCTTGAGTTAGATTTACTTGCTTGCCGTCATTATTGTAAACAACTTCACTAAATGACTCACAGTCCTTATTGAGAAAATACATAAATCGAGTAAACTTTTTGGTTTTCAAGTCTTTTAGAAAAAGTTGACTGACTTTAAAGTCCTCACCTTGATCATAAACTAAAATTGTAGGACCAGGATCTCTCCTTCCTAATTTAGGTGTACCAGACATTTTATATGGAAACTTTCCTTTTTCATATTCAAAAATAGGACTTAAAGCTGAGTTAGAGTCTGTAAATCTTCCAATTCCAAGTTCGTTGGCCTTTTGATTGAAAAACTCTTCGCACTGATCATTACCTAAACTCGTAATGGCATATATTAGAATAATTAAACCATAAAATAAATGAGTCACGACTCCTCCAATAAATAACTTATCGTCTATGGAGCCACCTAGGTTTAGAAGTATTTTCAATAACTTGTCTC
>CAYFHZ010000380.1:0-3864 GCA_964342535.1 uncultured Bacteriovoracaceae bacterium
TAGAAAATCAAAAATCAAACTTAGAATCTCTT
This sequence comes from uncultured Bacteriovoracaceae bacterium, assembly GCA_964342535.1. Classification (GTDB taxonomy): domain Bacteria; phylum Bdellovibrionota; class Bacteriovoracia; order Bacteriovoracales; family Bacteriovoracaceae. The sequence continues at coordinate 33 of CAYFHZ010000380.1, forward strand.
GTTCATTACTCAAGTCTACAAAAAACTTTGTTTGCTCTTTATTGATTTGAACTTCCTTTGTTTGATTTTTTGGTTGTCTTCCTCTTTTTTTTACTTCTTCCTTCTCTATGTTTTCCATTCTCACTCCTTATTTAACTTGCTCGCCTTACGACTGATAATTATTACTCGCGTGTAGAAACTGACTCCATCCATCGATCAACGTGAGAGGGAGGGAGTCAGTTTCGGAGCGCGGGATTCATTAATAATTTCAATGAATTGGCGCGCAAATTTTTTTATCGCTGTTGTGCTCTTTCACCCCATTTTCACCCATCAAAAACTTTGAAATCGAAACCTTTTGTCCATGACAAATACCCTCCAATTTTTCAAGTTCAGTAACTTTGGCAGTCATGGCCTTATCAGTAACAAACAAAAACCTATCTATATTCTTCTCTCCAACAGTTTCGCTAATAACTTCAATATAAGTTTTCATGACAGATTCTTTAGAGAAAAAATAAACAATATAGTCATATCTACTGTTAATAATGTACTGCTTTGCCTTTTCTTTAATTCTTTGTTTATGCTTCTGGGTTAATTCAAGTTCAAAGGCAATTTGCACCTTCTTCCCATCTCTTTTAGTCTCTAATAAAGCATCAGGAATAACTTTATAAACTGCTCTGAAGTCTCTTTTGTTATATAATTCATGCTCTAATGTAATCTGATCAATCCAACCATGTTTAATAAAATTTCTAGCTATCTCGGATACTTTTATGTCATGAATCAAAGAGTCCTTAGAAATGGCAGTCGCATTTTTTTCCTTTGCGACTTGGCTTTCTCCGAATGAGCTAAAAAAGATATATTTTTTCCCATTAAATCTATGTTTATATCCTTCCAATACATTTGCTTTTTCCATCTTTCTGATGACTCTAGCAAAGTGAGAGTAATTTGGGTTTGCGTCACATTCACTCCTTAAGCTTTCAAGATCCATAACTCTCCACTTTAAAAGCGGTGTTAAATAATTCATATAAACACTATTTAAATGTTTTAAATCTTTCACTCTCCCTCCTACTAAATGTTTAAGGCTTGTGAGTTTTTAGACTTAAGACGATTCAACTTTTTAAAGTCATCCATCTTTCTATTTCTCACGTTGATTAAATTAATTCTTGTTGGCCCTTGTCGTAAAAGAACACATTGACCGATTCTTAAGCTCTTAATGATATCTGGGTGAACAAGAAGCTCGTTTACCTCTCGAATACTTCCCTTGCTTTGTTGTTGCCCATCTTCCATCATGAAAGTTTCCTTCTTAGATGTTATTGTTCCAATGGCGTCTGCAAATAAAGAAGCTGAATTATCTAATCTCTGCTTTAAGACAAATAAATTTCCTGCGTTCTCTATTACTTGTTTTGTTAGATCAGGATTAATTCGATCAATATCTGATGCAGTTTGTACAGCGAGAGTAAGTTCAATTCCAGCACCTCTACACTTATTCTGTAGTTCAATAAACTCTGGTGTTACTAATGAACCAAACTCATCAAAGTAAACGCTTATTGGATTTTTAAGCCCTCCTTCAGGATCATCTTTTGCACTTAAGGTCTTATAAGAGTTATAAAGAAGCTCCCCTAAAAATAACTTTCCAACCGACATGGCTGTTTCTCCATATCCCTGTGTAGAAAGTCCTATATATAGACAAGCTCTTTCATCTCTAATTTTAGAAAGAGTTAATCCTTCACGTTCTGAATTGAGGATCTTTCCAAAGTCTGACTCTAAGATGGCTTCTATCTTTGCAATTAGGCCTATGTTTTCCTTTGATTCCATTTTAACGAGTTCATCGAAGATTGCTTGAAGCGTAAATGCTTGCCCTTCCATCTCTAATAATTTTAAAGCCTGTGTTAAGCTTCTTCTCGAAGCATCTCTATAATAAGGCTCACTCCATTCAAAAGACCTCATGATTCTATCTACAACCTGATTAACTGTTCCTTCTAAAACAGGGTTCAGTGATATTGAATCTTCATAGTGTTCTGAAAAAATATAACAAGGCCTTTCATACTTTTCACAAATTCCTTTAAATGTGTTAAGGGCTTCCATATCCCCTTTAGGATCAAAAAAGATAATTGGCTTATTTTTCCTAAGAGTATGTTCCTGTAAAATACTCATGAGGTTTGTTTTTCCAAAACCTGATGCACCAACAATAAAACTATGACGTCTAAAATCAATTTCATTAAGTAAAAATTCTTTTCTCGACTTAGTATCAATTCCTAAGGCATCTTCTACTTCTGTTGTTTTCTTCACAGACAACGCTTTTCTTTCTATCTTTTCCAACTCTGGTAATTTATTAAAAGCTTTTTTATAACTCCATTTAAAAACCTCCTTTCCTACTTCAAGAAGAAGTAGACATAATTCATGAAATACCTCGTAGACTGGTGTAAATAAATCTAACTGAGGGGATTGTTTTTTATTGCTCATATACATGCTCCCACGCTTTAAAAGGACTAATTTGAATTGTTCTGTTACCGACTTCAATTGTTTGAGCCTCTGATTGATACTCAAGAATGAACTGTTTTTTAACTTTACCCTCAAGTTCTTTTGGTAGTTTCTCTAGTGGAACTTCATACTTTTTAATTGGCTTAAAATTTACTTCTGGCTTAATGTGTTTTAACTCTGGTGAAAAATCAAATAATGGCACCTCCTTATGGTTTTGAATTGGTTGATCTAATAACATTGACTCCTTTACCTTTTTTTGAGGTTTGTCATGTATCAAGTAAGCTAGTCCAGCTCCTGCAATTGCGCCTATCACTCCACCAAGATAAGCATTCTTGTCTGTGGATTCTCTATCAGGTGAAAACACAGCTCCCCCTGTTCCTCCAACTAATCCGCCAATTAAAGCTCCACTTGTGACAGACTTTTTAAGTGTTGAACATGATGAGCAAAGTATTAAAACAATTAGGATTCTAATTTTCATTTATTGCCTCCATAAAATAGATTAATACTTCTGTGCCCGCTTCAATTGTTACAACAGGAACAGCAGTCTTCATTTCTTCAAGTAAAATTTCTGATGTCGCATTTGCAGAATTAATTGCACCTTGGAGCAGTTGACTTTTTACTGACGAATCTTGAATAGCTCCAAAAGGTGTCGCTATCCTATTTTGAGCAGCAGAAAGCATTCCTTGCGAGAAATCACTTATAACAGCACCTGCGATTAAATCCTCTTTTCCATCTTCATAAAGTCCTTCTAGGCCACTTGAACCATCAATGTTAAGAAGTTGTGCTTGAATAGGAATTTCTTTTGAAGCTGTGACTAACTTATTGCATACACAATAAACTCTCTTGTTTTGAGTTGTTGCCTGACAAGAGAACTTACTATTATATGGAAGTCCTTGGTTTAAATGTGCCCTTACAAGAACAGGTGTCCCTTGATTGGTCGATACAATCGTATTTAGAAGAGTACCACGGTATGTTTTTCCTGTGAGGATTCTTTTTTGTCCCTCCCAAATAACAGGAGCTGTTGTCCTCGCTTTAAGTAGCTCGTTAAGCTTTTTGTTGTTTTGAATAAGGTTTTTAAGTAAATCACCCTTAGGCCTCCTTTGTTTTACTGTCTTTTGAACATTATTCTTATTGCTGAGTCTTGTGATTCTTGCTTCCTTGGCCCACAAATCGCTTTTTTGAGCAAAGCTTCCCAAGACGATCAATATAATCGTTAGATTCTTCATATTTTCCTTTTTTTGGTCTTACTTAGTTAAGAATACGCTTCCCATTCAGAATAATTGGTACACCCTTTGAGAAATAGTCCCGATTCTTTACCTTCTGTCGATTTTCAGATCACCGACACCAGTTTCAGCATAAAAAAACCACTTAATAA
>CAYFHZ010000381.1:0-3861 GCA_964342535.1 uncultured Bacteriovoracaceae bacterium
ATAATGTACTACATCAGAAATTTGAAGCTGGAACACCTCATATTTCTGGAGTCATTGGTTGGGCCCCTGCGCTAGACTTTATCTCAAATTTAGGTTTTCAGGCCATACAAGAACATGAACATGAGCTACTTGTTTATGCCACAGAGAAAATGTCAACTCTATCGGGTTTAAAAATTATTGGAACCGCCGAACATAAATCTGCGATTATAAGTTTTGTGATCGATGGCATGCATGCACATGATATTGCTACTTTGGCCAACAAGTACGGATTGGCCTTAAGAACTGGTCATCATTGTACCCAGCCATTAATGGAAAGAATGAATGTTCCAGCGACTGCTAGAGCTAGTTTTGCAATATATAATACCAAAGATGATGTTGATAAACTTTGTGATAGTTTATCAAAAATAATAATGATGTTTAATTAAAGAGAAAGATATGGCACAAATAGATATTCAACCAACTCCAAATCCTAATGCACTTAAATTTATACTTGATATAGATGTTAAATCGGAAGGAAAAACATCTTTTAAAAATCCAAGACAGGCAAAAGATGTTCCTTTGGCCGCTGCTTTATTTGACCTAAGAGGTGTAGATCAAGTCCATTTCTTTCAAAATGTTATAACTGTTTCAAAGTTTACATTTGAGCCATGGGAAACATTAGAGCCTTCAATCATTACACAAATAGATAACCTTATCGATGAGCATGACTCAAGTTTTATAGATCATGATCCAGAAGTTGAAAGAAGAAAAAATCTAAGTGCTGAAATGCTAAAAATTGAAGAAATTCTTGATCATAGAATTAGACCTGGACTACAAGGTGATGGTGGTGATTTAAAAGTACTTTCCTATAACAATAAAATTCTTTTGGTACAATACATGGGTGCTTGCGGCACATGCCCAAGTTCAACAACAGGAACTTTAGAAGCTATTCGTGCAATTTTACAAGACGAATTTGATCCAGAAATTGAAGTTTATATAGCCCCAGAGGAATAATATGCCTCTTCTACTCATTATTTCGGCCATAACAATAGGTTTTTTAGGGAATAAAGTTAACTTCCTAACTGATTACAGTTTTGAAGTACAAAATCCTAAAATTGAATTTGAATTAAAATCCAATAATGAAAATACTGAGTCTATCTACTTTATCCCCAATATGAGTTCATTTTCCAAGCTCGGTTTTGGAAATAAATTTCTTGATTTTAGTATAACTGTCCCTAATGAAGATAGAGAAGAAGCTGATGTTGATGCCACACAATTAGTCGATATTCAATTGCAGGGAACTCGGAATAAAATTCAATGGGAAATTTATTATCAAAATTATCATGATCTTTATATCAACAATGAAAAGAAGATTGAAAATGGTTTAACTACCGCACATATTCATAATTATGGATTGGGACTTAGATACTTTATAAATGATGATTTCTCAGCAATTCACTCATTTGGTAATATTGCGTTTAAAAAGAAAACAAATTGGTCATGGCTTACAGGAATTCACTACTCAAGGTCAAGGCTACATAGCTCACTTGGACTTATTCCTGAAACATATGTGTCACAGTATAATGATCTAAGTGGTATCACCGCACTGGATATTAGTAGTACTCAGATAGAATTAGGCCTAGCAAGTATGCTCGCTAGTAATAGTATTTTCTTATCTTCACTCGTCTCACTTGGTTTGAATTTGCAAGAGCAAAATTATGAAGGAATAGATGTAAAAAATAGTCAAACAACAAATTCTTCCCTTCAAATAAAATTAAACCTAGGTACCGCCCTTGGAAAAAGACATACAGCAGGTATTGATGTGCAAGTTAATACAGAGAATATAGCTGTTAAGAATAGCTCATTTATAAAGTATAGAAGCTTAATCAGTTTGTATTATAAACATTATTTTTAATTCAAAAATCACCACTCATATGGAAAATAATATTTCATCATTTTCTCATGTATAGAATTTTTCTCTGGACTGTATTTATAAGTGAATTCACAACGTTTTGGTAAAGAGATTAGTATAGAGTCCGTTCGGCCATTAGTTTTTAAACCAAAAAGTGTACCACGGTCGTGAAGTAGGTTAAACTCGACATATCTTCCTCTACGAAATAATTGAAACTCTTCATCTTCTTTTGTAAATTTTTCATTCAATCTTTTCTCTACTATAGGAAAATATGATTCTATAAAATGATTAGAAAGATCTACGCACATTTGAAAATCTTTTTCGATATCCCCTGTATTAAAATGATCATAGAAGATACCACCTATTCCTCTCATTTCTCCACCACGATGCTTATTTACAAAATACTCATCACAAGTTTTTTTCATTTGCGGATAAACACCATATGGGGCGCAAGCACTTTTCCAAACTTTATGAAAGTATATAAAATCATCCTCAAAGGGATAAAAAGGAGTCAAATCTGCACCACCTCCAAACCAAAACTTACCACCTTGCTCGATCATTCTAAAATTCGCATGAACAGTAGGTATTTTGGGATTGCGTGGATGAATAATTAAAGAGATTCCTGTGGCCCATAAAGTATTTCCACTTCCCTGAAGTTTTGATGCAAAATCAGGATTTATTTCTCCATATATTTCCGAAGTATTTACTCCGGCATTTTCGAATAAACTTCCTTCAAATGCTCTAGTAACTCCTCCTCCACCAGGAGCCCCCTTGAAATCTTCTCGCTCCCAAATATCTTCATTGACCTGTAACTCAGAATCTAACTCCTTCATTCGTAATGTAATTTGATTTTGTAAATCTTTAACATGGTCTGCAAATTTTTTCTTTATTTGACTTAAGCTTTCGCTCATAAATAATTCCTTAATCTTATAAATAAAAAAAGTTAAATTCCGATAAGTCTTTATATAAAAATTTTATTAAAAGGTCCACAAATGAGCTTTTTTCAACGGTTTCTCAATTACTTAGTTGTCTTTATTATTTTGGTATTTTCACTTGCATCCATATTTTTAGATTTTGTCATTGATGATATTGATCCATATGAACACCCCTACTTAAAAAAAACGGCACTCTATATGACAAGTTTTGAGTCACGTTTTTATGATTATAGAATGAAAACAAATTTAACCGACCTACCAAGTAATAATGATATCGTACTTGTACAAATTGATGATAAATCACTACAAGAAATAAACTCATGGCCAATCCCTCGAGAGAATTACAAAACATTACTCGACAACCTGGGTAGATACGGTGCTAATTCTGTAGTCTTTGATGTTATCTTTCCTGAGCCAGTAAAAACATGTGGAGAAAAATCGCCGGATGATATCTTTGCAGAGTCGATTACAAATTTTCAATCACTACCTCTCTATACAAAAGAAAGTGAAAGTCTGGAAACTGTAGAGGCCCATAATCTTAACACATCTGGTTTTGAAGATAACACAGAAGAAGAATTTACAGACGATTTTGATGAGGAACCGAAAAGATCAGTCATACTCGCATACTCAGTTCAAGATAGAATTTTTGATCATCATGACAATTTACTTCCAGAGCCTCCTTTTGAACTACTTATGTCCATACTATCCACACGAGGCCCTGAATGCGCAAACTTTCAAAGAAGTGGAGTTGAATCCCATAATTGGCCAATTCAAAAGCTCATCGACTCTGAAGCCTTTTTAGGTTACCTGAACATGGAAGAAGATGCTGATGGAGTTTTTAGACATTATAAACTCTTCGCCAAAATTCCTTCTGAAGAAGATCAGAGTAATTATTATGTTCCATCTCTTGCTCTAGCTGCTTTTAAAAATAGTGGTAAAGACACATCAAAACTAAAAATTGAATTTAACCAAAATTGTACTGCACAAATTAACCTAGATGGGAAAATTATCTATACAGATCCCAGAGGAGATTCA
>CAYFHZ010000382.1:0-3850 GCA_964342535.1 uncultured Bacteriovoracaceae bacterium
GAATAATTATGAATAATTTTAAGCTTAATATTTATACACCAACTGGAGTAATAGTTAATGGTACTACATGTGTCTCAATGACTGTTCCAACTAGTAGAGGGATGATAAATATTCTTAAAGGACATACTCATATTATAACTGAGCTTGGAACTGGAATTGTTAGAGCAAAGCTTGAAAACGGACAAGAAAGAAATTTCACTGTTGCTGGCGGTTTATGCAAGGTTTTGGGTGAGAGTATAACATTACTTGCTAAGACTGCAGAGTCACCTGAGGCTATTGATAAAGAAAGAGCTCAATCAGCTCTTAGTAAAGCTGAGTCTAGACTTAAAAATCCATCAACTTCTGTTGATGTTATAAAGTTTCAAAGAAAAGTCGAAAGAGCAAAAAATAGAATTAAAGTTGCAAATCTTAAATAAAAAAAGGCTCCGTTTGGGGCCTTTTTTTATGAGTACTCGGCAATCATTTCCCATGGCCATCCACAAAATTCATTAGAGTATTCACAAACTGGCTTCAAACGTTGCCTAGGTCTTTTAAACATTATTTTTTTTTATAAAATATAACTAATGAATAAAAGTTTAATCTCGAAATTCACATTAGGATTAGTACTCGCAGGTACGTCTGTATATCAAAACGATATACAAGATAAAACTGTGTATACGTATTTTATTCAGCATTCTAAAAGTACTAAAACGTTAGAACAAAATAAAATTGTAAAAGTAATTGATAGTGAAGATATTGCTAGTTTTGAAAGTCTGGACTTTGTACCTAGTTACGAAATAAATACGAATAAGCCAAATTCGGTTATAGAATTTCAAGAAGTAAAAAAATCTACAACACTTCCTACGAAGAAATCTATTGCACAAGTTAAAGTTGAAACTGAAATTAATCCGTTAATTGATGACTTGGATTTGTCTTATGCTGAATATGAAGATCAAGGAGCTGTAGAGTATAGTAAACTTCCAAAAGCAGATAGTGCATTATTTGCATTAGACCTTAGTAACTATGAGTTGAATGGTCAAAGAATAGCGAAAAGTGATCTTCCAGAAATTAAAGAATTAGAAGATAGAATTTCTACTAAAGCAGCAGCTTTAACTGAAAGTCTTGATACGAAAGCCTTAAAGCTTGATATTAACAACCCTCAAACAATTAAGGATGAAAATCCTGAGGCTAATGAACTTGTTTTCTTTAACTATGATAAAGAAGGTGAGGTCAAGGTTGATGAACAAGTGAATACTCAAAAAACAGATGTTGTCATTTTGGAAAAAGATAGAAAAGATGATGGTATTGTATTTTTTGATTATTCAGAAGGAACTAATATTAAGTCAGATGATAAAATGCCATCAGTGGTAAATAGTATTAGTAATGTAGGCAAAATAAAAATAAATATGAAAGTCGTTAAGAATACGAATTCTAGTAAATCTACAAATTCAAAAAAATTGAAAACTAAAAAGAATGGTCAAGTTGAAATTGCTATGAATACTCAAAACACTTTGCCAGTGATTGACGAAGTTGGGTATAAAGATGCGGGTATTCAAAAGGCTGTAGCAAAATTATTTTCTGATGAAAAACAAGAAACTTGTTTAGAAAGTAATGAAAGTAATGAGTATTCAAACGTAAATGTAAAAGTTCAGTTGACCTCGGTAGATATAAAAAACGTTAATAAGGGTATTCATAATTTTGAAATGCGAATGTCTTATGGACAAGATGCTATAAAGCAAGATTTTGGTACAGGTACTATTCATATAGATGAGAAGATGCTTGGGAAAATTAATATAATGAGATCTCGCTTTTATTCAAAAGGACACTATCCAACAGTAACTGATTTAGTATTAGAAGATTCTAGTGATGATATAGAAACACTTATTCAAATTCCAAGCCTAACAAATGATTACTTTGAGAACATATTATCGACCTTTAATTTAAGAGGTTTAGGAGCACAGCTTCTAGTTGAACTAGATAATCAAACTGAAGATGTAGAGCTTGATCAGCTAACGAAATATGAAGCAAAGTTGTATTTAGATTCAAGTTATAAGGTCGTCGATAGAGGTAATGCTGAATATCAGTATGTTTTATTTATTGGTGCAACGGCAGGTAATACAACATTATATTTTAGAACAATTGAAAATAAAATTGTGAGTAAACTAATCAACGTTGTGGAAAAAGAACTATATTATGAGCCAAATTTTTATGCTGATTTGGAAGAAGACAACTTCTCTATCTATGAAGAATTTATCCTTTCAGATTGTAAATCACCATTGTCTTTGCCTGCTAATTCAATCGAAACTTGGAGTTTTGATACTAAAATAACAAATGAAACTATAAATGAATATTCAACCGCATCTGTCATTTACCCTCTTGGAACAAGAAAGTACTATGAATTAAAAAGTAGAAATTTATATTTTGGTAGATGGGGTAAAGAAAATATTATAATTCCAGATGAATCATATATTTCACATGCACTAGACCAATTTGAAATCTATGGTAAAGAATGTATGGTTCAGTTAAATGTTAATAAAGAAATATCTCATTTTAGCTACGGTGCTGAAACAGGTAGTGATTATATGATCAGCCAAGAGAAGTTTCTTGATAAAGATGGACATTTTTATAGCAATCCATCACCAGATACGAAAAAGGTATTTCTTCTAGGTGAGGGAGTAGGAATCTTTAATATTAAAATTGAATATATCGACGGAACAAAACAAAATCTACAGAGTTTCTGTGGTGAAAACAGTTATCTAATTGAGCAATTATAAGATTCTATTTACATCTTTTTTTCTTAGCATATTTATAATAATTTTTTGGGTATAAAGATTTTAATTGTTTATCTGTTAATCTTAAATACTTTGCAGAGCTAAGAGGTAAATCACTGGCCACCAGATGTCCCTTTTTAAAAACATGGTTTACACTATTGAAGTGATAATTTAGTTCTTCGATACCAGGAGAAGATTTTCGTAGTAAATTAAAAAAAGTTCTCGGTCTAAGTCTACATAGATTTACATAAACACCAATATCAGCTGGGTTTTGGTATTGAATATTAGTCTTTGCACCTTTTAAAGGATAAATTTTCTCTTTGTATGCTAGTACACGTGTTAACGCTAGAAACTCTGAATAAAAGTTTTGAGATGCAAAACCAATATGAGCATGATCATAATGTTTTAGAATATACTCTAAAGATACTTTACTTTTTTTCATTCGTTTAGAATATTTTCGTTGTGCTTTTATAAGATGTTTTGTACCAGAATTATATGCTGGAACAGCAAGATCCCAACGTTTTAGAATTTTATAATTTTGTTTAAGTAAGTGAAAAGCAGCAAGACTCGATACAATTGGACTTTGCCGATAATCAACATACTTTGAGATTTTGGGCATAAATAAATTAGAGATAAATGGCATGAATTGCCAAATACCACTTGCAGCGACTTTCGATTTAGCTTTCACATTAAAAGAAGATTCTAAAAAAGAAATAGCAATCAACTCCTGTGGTAAATTAAAGTTTACAAGTTGCTTTTGTAAAAACGGTAAATAGGGATATGAGCGTATAACGCCTTCAAAAATTCTATTTCTTTGGCCAGATTGCGCTCTAATATCCGCAGCTAGATTTTAATTGTAAATAATAAATCCGCATTCTCGAAATCAAAGTCGAATTTAATTTCCCATCCAAACCACACATAATTCAAGGGAGAATAACGCCCATGAAAGACAAATGTGAGATGATCATAAATTACTTCAATAGGCATCGGGAATTGTCAATGCTTATTACAATTATATTGGTTGCTATCGATTTTCTTTTCATCCTCTTCACATTTATCTTCATCTTTGTAGGACAAGATTACTTGGAAGGCACTTGCTC
>CAYFHZ010000383.1:0-3845 GCA_964342535.1 uncultured Bacteriovoracaceae bacterium
GTTCCAATTGGATTTAAGCGAGATGGCTCTCCTAACATATTAATATAAAAAGCGCTATTTTTCTTCGGGCGTTGATTACAACCATATAGATTCATAAGGATCATAACCCCTAACGTGAACTTTAACATGTACTCTCCTATTTTCGATAATAGAGCTTTGGATCTAGTGACCAACGATCAACTGTCATATTTTGATCATGAACTTTGTATTGCTGCATTTTGTATTCTACTTCATTTAATTGTGCTTGGGTTTTTTGATAAGTTTCAAAACTTTTCGTTTTATCTCTTTCTAAATTACTTAATTCTTTTTGCCATTCGATTTCTAATTTTTGTTTTAAAGTTTCAAAACGTTTATTAGTTGCTTCAACTTTTTGTATATGAGAATCTAAAAATTTTTTCTCACGACTTAGTCTTGCTGAAAGTGCTAAATGTTTACGTTGTAAAATATCAACTAACTCTCTAGCTTGATTCATATTCGCCATTAATTCTGGACTCTGCCCATGCAAATAACTTCCAACAGTAAAACCAACCTTATTAACACATTTATCATAAGCAAGTACTCGGACAAGTAGATATTCGTTTGCAACACCTTCAATTAGACTTCTACATTTTTTTTCCGGATAACTTGGATTCCAAAACTCAATGTAGTTGTCTTTTTGTAAAAATTTTACATTCTTAAAATCAACTTTAAATCGAATAAGATTTGCCAAAGTATTTAACTTTGAGATTCTCAAAGGAAAAACCTTAGTCTCTTCTCCGTTAGAATAAATCTGGGCTTGTAAACTAAAACTGAATAAGATAATAAAAAATAGAAAACCCAATCTTTTTTGCATAATTATATTATGCCATGGGTTGAGTGAATTAAAAGGAAAACTTAAAATTGACTATTCTGGTTGATAAAATGCTGAGTTTTTTTCATTTTCTCTAACTTCAACCTTGGTAATCCAAACGCGATTATTCGTTTTTTCCTGCACCATTTTATTAACTTCATCATAAACAAATTTAGCAGTCCCTTCCATTCCTGGGTTAGGCAGAATTCTCAACTGAATTACTCCATCTTTGTCCATTTGTTTAAAGTTCTCTAAGTAAGGATCATCTAAAGCTATAAGGAAGGTATGGTCAAAATAATATTCTAAAAATGATTTAACATCTTTTAGGCCTCCGAAATCCATAACCCAAAACTCATCAGTCATTTCATTACAAGCAAACTCAAAGTAAAATTCCCTCGAGTAGCCATGAACAAAACGACAATGCGAATCAGCTTTCCACTGTCTATGAGTACAGGGGTAGCCATAAAAATGTTTTGTTGACCTATAGATTCCAGACATATTCTAACCTTATATAAAATCGTTCATTTGATTTTATCAGATCATAACTTAGACGTCATTATCTTCTTCAGCCTCTTGGCTCAACTCTTCTAGATAATTCGTATCTATTTCAAAGTTTAAGAGTTCATCTGGACTGACTTCCCTAGATTCAACTGCTTGCTTTTCACCTTCTAGATAAAAAGGTTTATCGGACTCAACAATATCAGATAGATCTTCTCCTGCAAGCTGAGCATCGATATAAGAGCATAAGGTAGAATGCTTTGTCTTTAAATGATGGATGAGTCGGATCACTTCATTCTCAATCGTATTTGGCATATCTTGAGTATTCATTAGATACCAATAAAGTTCATCTGCTTCACTATAAAAACTTTCAGCAAGCTCAATGATTTCTATTGGATAATGAGAGAGATCAAACATCGTCGATTTGTCATATCTTGATCTAAAAATCCACATAAAAACAGTACGATCTCTTTTTAAAGAAAATGTTTCCATGTAAACATCTCTTCTTTCACTCACTCTATTTACAAGACTTGTAGCATCTTGCTTTAACAGAATAAGATATCTTTGCTCTAACTCTGTACTTTTACTTTTCATATTTAACCTACAAGTCCCATGCGTGGTCTGATACCACCTGGCCATTGATGGACTGATTTTTCTTTTTCCTCAATTTCATTAACAACATTATAACAAAAGTCACTCACTTTAACAGGAAGTCGCATAAAATGATAATATCCTTTTCTCATAAGAGAGGGATCATTTACAGTTGTGAAACTAGAAGCAATAAAGATATTCACTCGTTCTGCTCGAGTAAGAAATTTAAATATCTTTTTTACTTTATAGTTGAAATATTTTAATTCTTTATAGGATTTTACAATAATGACAATATCAGCTGCTTTATCCCCTTTTAAAGCTTCAACAAACATCGGCAACGTAATAGGAACAAGACTTCTTCCGTATAATTTAAACTCTGAATCTAGGGTTAAAAAATCAGGATTTAATTCGTTTTCAAGTTTTAAATAAAATATCCAGTGGTCGTGCTTCTTCATACACATCATATCGGATTTACAAAACCACTGGATAATTTAAAAGTTGAAAGGAGGAAAAAAGGGAAAAACCTACCTTTCTTTTCTCTATACCATACTTGGTGTCTCTCTCAATTGCTTCCTGCAATTAAGGTGTCCTTCCGTGGACTTCTTGCCCTTCCTTGGGCAACTTTACATAAAGCAAGAGCGATGCCAAACATAAATATTTAATATTACTAGTAACTACTTAAATCTTAAGATAACTAAATTTGACACTAGGGACAAAAATACTCCGCCAAAAGGGGACCAAACACTTGTTCGAATAAACTTAGATCTTTTTAGAAGGCAGAGTCTGGCTAAGCCGCTTCTTGGTCATCAATTTCAATATTATTATGAAAAATTGCAATATTTGATTGAACTTCTGAGGAGTTTGTATCTCCTGCAAGTTCTTTAAGAATCAAAATATTATTTGAAATATGTGCAACAATTTGAGTTAAATTATTAGCTGCCATTTCAATTTCAGATGAACTTTGACTAGTTATAGTATTTGAAGAGTCGATTTCTCTCATCGCATTGTTAATTTCCTCTACTCCAACTTGTTGCTCTTTAGCAGCCTCTCTAATTTCCATTGAAGATTTAGTAACATTCATAAATTTATCGGAAACCTCTGAGAATGCTTCTTTACATTCAAGAGTGCAATCAACACTTTGATTAATAACTGATTTATTTCTTTCAACAATATGAGAAAGGTCTTGTTTGGACTTATTCATCAGTTCATTAATACTAGTCAGTCCCTGCTCGAGAACAGAAGAAATTTCAATTGCAGAGTGACCACTTTGCTCAGCAAGAGCACCAACTTCTTCTGCGACAATTGAAAATCCTTTACCATGCTCTCCGGCCCTAGCAGCTTCTACAGATGCATTAAAAGATAATAGTTTTGTTTGAAAAACAATATCATTTATCATTTCTGTCTTATCTTTTATACTTTCAAAAGCTTCAATAACTTTTTCAAAGGCTTGATTACCCCTTTCTATTCCCTCAACCATTTCAACTGAGGATTTTTCAACATTATTCATCATACTTTGAAGTTGATTCAATTTTTCTTGCCCTAGTTCAATGAGTTTTTGACTCTCTAAAATAAGGGTATCAGCTTTCTCAACATTTTGGGTATTATTCATAATCATTTGAGAGATTTCATGAAGTGAAGATGACGTTTCGGTAACACTTGCTGCTTGTTCTTGACTTGTACTTGCTAAATTAGTTGATTTGAGAGATAGCTCTTTCGAAATATTTTTAAGAGCTATATTTTCATTTCCTACAAGCTTAACCACAGACTCAAGTCTTCCAGAAACTCCTTTTGCAACAAGCCACGAAATTAAAAAAGTACAAAAAAGTGAAATAAGTCCTAAACCAAGAACAAATTTAAAAGAAAAATCGTATCCAGTAATTGCGTCATTGTACTCAATTTCACCTAGTGCTAAGATTTCTTCCTGGAG
>CAYFHZ010000384.1:0-3841 GCA_964342535.1 uncultured Bacteriovoracaceae bacterium
ATAATTGTTAACTCATGTCTATTTGTTAAAGAAGAATAACGAGCATTCACTGACTCCAATTGAGTCTCAGATAATAATGGCGTTACTTTGTCCTTGGGAATACTTAGAGCATCTAGTTTCTTTGTTAAATCATCAGCTCCAAATGAATTTAAGCTAACTAATGCTACAAGTATAAACAATTTTTTCATTATAATTCCTCACTCTCATTTACGGTATTCAAGCTAGAAGTTAACATTCTCGTTAACCATCGACGTGGCACACTCGTATCAACTTCTGTTGTCTTAATATCTGAAAATTCTGTTCCTAAAATAGCATATCTTCCACCAGTAGAACGATCACAAATAACTCCAATCTTATAACGATCTTCTTTTTTATGATCTGTTAAATCAAGAACATCTTCACAACTTACTCTGTCTACACCGACAGAAAAAAGAAGTGGATTTCTAGACTCGCGAGATGATTTTAAGTTAAGTGAAACCTTATTCTTTGGTGTCGCAAAATCTTCCCTGGCAATAAACTGCATCGTTTCAATTTTTGGAGTATTTGGTAATTCATTATACCTACCTGCAATTGCAATATGATGATCTAATTGTAATTCATCCATAAAAAACTGAGGCATATTTTCAATAAGTGGACTGGCAATTACAACATTTTCAATTTTTTTCATTGCTTGCTCAATAAAAACGCCCATTGATTTATCAATAAGAATATCTGTACCAATTATTAAATTATCTCGTCCACTCAAATTTCTATCGTTAAGTTGTTGAATCGCGGGATTCATAATTTCAATATTTTTTATACCAGCTTTATAAAATGCTACTTCTGGGGTTCTCGTTGAATCTGTAAAATAAAGTGTACGACTTCTATCTTTTGGAAAAACTTCGGCCACAAAACTCTCTGAGGAACTCATATTATAAGCAGATGTTGCAACAATGCTAAATTGATGAATACCAGCTTCCTTAAACTGAACTTTCAGATAATTTTTAGAAAAACTTACATACTTTCTCATTTCTTCAGGGAAGATTTGAACGTCATCAATATCAACTCTCGTCCTATCACCATCCACAACTTTAATATAATAAGACTCAGAATCATTAAAATTTAAATACTTTATTTCTCCTGGACGCCAACTATAACGAGTTATCTTAGGAGGTTTTCTATCTTTCACTTTAATACTAATATCAATTGAGTCTGTAATACAATTAGAGTAAGCACGAAATTTATTTTGAGCACAAACTTGAAAATCAAAAGTTAATGTTTGTCCGTTATAAGTTGTTGGTATATCACTCCATTTAACATTAAGAGTTGATGAATTGGTCACAAAATCTTTTACAAGTGACAACTCAAAATCACCATACTCTGGCTCGGCTGTGAGCATTTCTATTTTGGGTGGATTATCATCATTTAGATCAAAGCCTGCAACTTGAAAGCTTGTATCTAATCCTTGAGTAATTTCTTCAGCAAGAACAATTTTAGGTTTCAAACGACTATCTAAAACATTTAATACCAATTTTTTTTCTGCAATATGATTAGCAGGATTGAGAACTCGTATCTTTCCTGTATACACCAAACATTTATACCCCACACATGTTCTTGAAGCTGAAAGCTTAACATGGTGGTAACCAGGACTAAAAACAAGTCTATACTTATTTGTCGAGCCCCGAACTGCTTCAATTTTCGCATTGGCCGGCAAATCAACAGTAGTGATAGAAAATGGCCCTTGAGGATAATCTTTATTGTTTATTTCAAATTCGTAAGAAAGAGTCTTTCCCTCGTCAATAGAGACACTATCATAACCATCAATTGTCATTTCTTGTGGAACATCTGTAACGATAATAGAAACTTCTTTTTCCCTTACTTCCGAATCCGGATCTGTACTTCTTAGCCATACCTTAAAAGTATAAGTCTGAGTTTTTATGCTTGGATCACCTAATTCATTCCCATCAAAAAAACCAGGTTTCCAACCTATGACAAGTTTTTCTTTATCAAAGGTAGCACCAAGAGGTAAATTTTCTACCGTCATATCCACTTCATAAGGTTCAGGAGCTTGTGCCCTAATTCTTATTTCTTGATAAACACCTTCTTTAAACTCATAAATACCATCAACAATCATGGAAAGTGCATCAGCAGGATCTTTTTGTGCATCACGAGCAACAGTTGAATATTCACCGTCATCTGGATATATATCTGTTTCACAACCGAACATAAAAACTAAAATTAATAAAGATAAGATTTTCATAAAGTATTCCTATGTCCCTACCGGACGAAGCATAAATGGGTAGTTGATATTAACATTTACTCCCCCTTTAGGTTTAGGGAATTTCCATGTCATCATTTTATTGGTAATACATTTTTCAACGACAGAGTTCTTTAAAGTTGTGTTTTTTACTTTCGAGTAATTTAACATTCCAGTACCATTAATTTGAAAACTAACTGTCACTAAACCTTCAAGTCCAGGTTCTTTATTGAGTTGATTTTCATAGCAACGTCTTACTTGAGATAAATATTTAGCAATAGTTGCATTAATAGCATATCTACTTAAACCACCATCTAAGACCAAATCGTTACTTGCAACAGAAATAGCTGAAACTCCGGCACCTTCACCTGAAGCTACTCTTGTATTTCCGTATCCACCAGCACCTCCACCAGCACCTTTAGTCCCTACACCTCCAAGACCAGCAACACCTGTATTACCTACAGTCGTTTTCTTAAGCCCTTTACCAAGTCCTGTAAGAACTTCTCCTCCAGATCCGGCATCGCCACCCTTACCAGCTCCTGCTGTTGCTTGCTTTAACTTTTGAGGCACACCCCCTACAGCATTGGTTAAGGTCTTTGATCCCACTAGCCCTAAGAACCCAAGATTTCTTTGAACTGCACGTTTAGACTTTTGAGCCTTTGTTAAAGGCTTAACTTTTATGGCCTTACTTTTTTGAGATATATTAACAGCTTGATGCTGCTTAACAACAGTAACTGCAATTGGCTTCTTTTCTTCTTTTTTAATCTCTTCTTCTATTTCTTCATTAGGCATTAAAAACATTAAAACAGGAATAATGAGAAAAATTGCAAACATGGTGATTTCAGTCATTCTTCCCATCCAAGAATTTTCGTCATTTTCCAAAATTAAGGAGTCTTCTAAAATTTGCCCTGCGGAATTAGAAATTTTGAAACTACCTTTATCAGTAAGAAGTTTCCACACTGTTTCACTTTCCTTTAAGACTTTACACCCTTCAAGATTTTTAAAACTAAATGTATTTTCTTTTGAAATAACGGAAAATTTACAATCCCAATTATTTTCATTAAATTCAAACCCATTCCTCTTTCTTGCGAGCATCCTTTTATGAGCATGCTCCTCACTAATAAGACCAAAGAGTTTATGAAATCCGACTTCTATATTGTCAGAATTTTTGAAAACTTTTACTAAATCACCATCCATAGTCTCAATAGTAATCATTGAATATCCTCCTTAATATTCGCTTTCATCTCAGGATAGAAGTCCTCTCTTAATTTCAAAAGGCCTCTATCTTCTTCTCCCAAGTTTCCAGTCACAACTGAAAAATCTGCTTTTTTCTTTTCACCTTCTATAAGTAAAGATTTAAAATCAATACGCTTACCTGAGCGGTATTTAGCTTTTACATCTTTTTTAGCATAACTTGATAAACTTAAACTCATTACTAATGAGATTGTAAATATCTTCATTAAATAGTCTCCTGCTCGGCCCTACTTCGACCTACAAAATAAGCTGCAAGTCTATCGTGTCCTGCTGATTTAAATATATTTTCCATTTCTTTTATTGGAGTAGAATCAAGTGGATTTACTTTTAACTTCTTTTTTGCAGAATCTA
>CAYFHZ010000385.1:0-3839 GCA_964342535.1 uncultured Bacteriovoracaceae bacterium
TGATTATGAAGTAAGAGTACAAGAAGTAAAAAAACTCATTTCTTCCTCCAAACATCAACTACATCAAATTGCTATCAAAAAAGATGAGTTACGCCAAAGAGAAAAAAATCAAATCAAAGCCCAAATTGCAGAACTTCAGAAAAAACTTGATGACGCAGGTTGAAATCAATTATATCCCCGTCATAAAGACAGAAAAATAATCCTTTCTTACATTTCATTATGATGATTGTGTTAAGATAAAAAAAAACAAGACATTATGTTCTTCGAACGTTAAGCTTTTTTTAAGTAAATCCTTAACATGGTGGTTGAGAATTAAAAAAACGGAATTATTTTACTCTCTAGTGTTGCTTGGTTTTTCTCAAATCGGGCTAAGTGCAACCTTTGACAGCTATTACGGAGGAATTGACCGGTATAATGGTTCTGACTTAAAGAAAAGAGTCAAAGCTGTAATATCAAAATCACATAATCCTAAAAGTTATGATGATCTTTATGATGCTTATTTTGATGGCGATACAGATAAAATGTATGAGCAAGATGGAAGTATTGTAGATATCTATTCAGAAGATCCTAAAACAAAAGATCCTTATACATATGATTCTAGAAATCAAAGGTGTGGAAGCTATAAACACGAGTCAAGTTGCTTTAATAGAGAGCACCTTTTACCTCAGTCTGTTTTCTTTAAAAGATCACCTATGAGAACCGACTATTACCATGTTTTTCCAACTGATGGATATGTAAATGGTAAAAGATCTAATCATCCTTTTGGTGAGGTTGATAGAGAGAAGTGGGTTTCAAAAAATGGATCCAAACTCGGAAGTCAAAACTCAAAGGGATATAATGGAACAGTTTTTGAGCCAATTGATGAGTTCAAAGGTGATGTTGCAAGGGCCCTTTTATACTTCTTTACTCGTTATGAAGATAAGCTACCTGGCTTTAAAAATTGGGGTGGATTAAATAAATCAGCAAACCATGGAATTGAAGTATGGTTCTTGGAACTACTACTTAAATGGCATAGACAAGATCCTGTAAGTATTTATGAACAAAATAGAAACGAAGCTGGTTTTAGGTTTCAAGGTAATAGAAATCCTTTTGTTGATCATCCTGAGTGGGTTGAAAGAATCTTTAATCAAATTTAATCATATATACTGCAAGCTTAACTGAGTTTGCAGTATTATCTTTTTTAAATCAGAAAAAATCGTATTTTCACTTATGTCATATTTTTAGACAGTCAGAAATCATTACTATGTAATCTTGTATAATTTAATGTTCATGTAAGAATATTAACATCAATTTAAAATTATAAGGTTATATATGAAGTTAAGTCTTTTTTTATTGTTTTTGTTTTCTTTTAATGCCCAAAGTACGTCTGTTTTAGAAATAGCACAAGAAGAGATGATTACAAGAATTAAAGATTGTTCAATGTTCTACGCCTACCATCAAGAAGATGCTATTGCCTCAGAATGTCATAAGATGATGGAAAAAGCTGTCGGTTTGAATGTTCCTATTAATAAAATTACAAAAGCTGTAGAAAATGGTCTTTGTATCGCTGAGAGAGATTGTACAGCAGCTACTTCAGAGTCAATTAGCTTTCTATTAAGACCTGTTAAAACTGAACAGAAATAGGATTTGTAGCTCCCAGCAGATCAACATTTTTCATTTTTTTATTCACTTCCCATAACTCGGCCCTAATCATGTCATTGTGCTGTAGTTCAAGTTCTAGTTCTAGTTTGAAATGTTTATGAGGGCCATACTTTTTAGGGTTGATATATTGTTTTGCAATAAGTTCACCAGATTGATTGAAGACTCTAAGTTGCCAATAGCGTTTTTTCCAAAAAGTTAATATCTTGTAAAAACTATTTATGACGTTATAACAAGCACCACCAATTCGCTTTTTAACATCTGAAAAATCACCAAAGATTTGAATATCCACTGTACCTTTTCCTTTAATAGTATCTCCCATGACAGACCAGGAATTATCTGATTTAAATTTTCCTTGTAGCGTAAGCTTTGGCGCTGTTGGTCTTGTGAGAAAAGAAATATTTCCAGCTTTTATATAAGATTTCGTCTGAGTGATATCATCTTTTGGGATGAAGTTTACTGGATAAATTAACATTCGTTCTGTAAGGCAAGGAATTTTAAAATGAAAATCGCTTCCGGATATGGCCGTGTATTTACGATTATCTTTAAGTGCATTGATCCATTGTGCAAATGCATCTAGGTTATTACTTCTTTCTATGTTCAATCTTAGAAAAGGAGAGTTTTCATAGGGGGTGTTCCAAACTTCAACAGCATCAGCATCAAGCCATGAAAGATATGGGAAATTATAACGAGCATTAGGATGGTTAATTATTCTTGCACCTTGACTGGAGCGACTTAAAATAACAGAGTCTTCATCAGAGTACTCTCTGCCAATTGAAATATCTTCCCAATCAGGTTTTATATCAATTAAACACATATGAGTTTTCCCTCCCCATTCTACAGAGCGAAGCGGGTGTAGGATATGAGATGCCAAAGGTTTAATATCTTCATAACCTCTGTCAGTGTCGTGATCAGTTATGGCAATTGCTCCTATGGCATTTCTTCGTTTTAAAAAACTTTTAACCTTGTTAAATGTTTTCTTAGGAGAAATTTTTAACCATTTAAGACTGCTATTATCCTGTGAAATTTTAGTATGAATATGATTAAAATAATAATGACCTTGAGGAGCAAAATTTGTTCTGTAGAGTACCTTTCTTTTATACCGTTCCTCTTCTGTCGCTGTGAATTTTTCATAAAGAGCAGATTTTGTTTTCTCATGATGATTATCTTTAATAAATGAGATGAGATTTTGTTTAAGTGTATGAACTTGAAGACTGCTTTTATTGATATAAATTTCATCTTCTTCACTATTATAATCAACCGTATTAAAAATTTGCTCTATAAGTTGATCACTTTTAAGATGATCATCGTCTGCTATTTTTAATTGCATTGAATGAGCAATCAGCCATTCCACTGGTGCATTATCGATCTCGGATGATGCGTAACCCCACCCGCAAATAAAGAATAACAGAACAATCTTTTTCATATTTCTTCCTTTTTTTAAATGCTAACAAGAAGAAATAGATTTGACTTCAAAATAATTATGGAGTTTATGTTAACGGAGATTTACACTGAAGATAAGGTTTTACATTCCATTCAGTGATAAAGCTATGATAATCACTAATTGCTTTTAAAGTTTTTTCCTTAGGGATATTAGCTTTGATACAGCGAATGAGTATATTTTTGGCCGTATGTTCCAAATCAATAAATTCCATTACTTGGACTTTATACCCTTTTGCTTCAAGATATTTTGCTCGAGATGAATCAGTTATAAGAGCTGTAAGTTTATCACGTATTATTCCAGACTCTAATAACGGTTTCATACTATCGTTTTTGAGTTGTGAGTTAAGTTCGTGTTGGCAGCAAGGTACAAACATCATTCTTTTGGCCATATTTTTGATGGAGAATAAAATGGCCTCATCAGTTGCAGTGTCGCAAGCATGCAAAGTAATAACGAGGTCAATATTTTCATTTGTTTCGTTAAAGTTTTCAATAAAGCCTGACTGAAAACTGAGTCCTTGGTAATTTAATTTTTTTGCTAAAGTATTACAGGAATCTATTACATCTTGTTTTAAGTCTAATCCAATGATTTCGGCTTTCATCTTTTTTACTTGGTTAAAGTAATAAAAGAGAGCAAAAGTTAAATATGATTTACCACAACCAAAGTCGATGGCCTTAAACACTTTTTGAGGGTCATGATCTTTGACAATATCATGGACAAGTTCGAGGTATCTATTAATTTGTCTGAATTTTTTTTTTTT
>CAYFHZ010000386.1:0-3833 GCA_964342535.1 uncultured Bacteriovoracaceae bacterium
TGGTTTAAAGAAGACTCTAAACTCGGAAAGCATGCACAGACCCGCTTTATTGAAATTTACCAAGATCATAAATATATATTAGGACTTGCATTTCCAAAAACGGGAAGACAACACCAAATTAGGTGTCATGCAGCCGCACATGGTTTTCCACTTATTGGAGATAAATTATATAATGGTGACCCTGGAGTTTTTATGCGCTTTAAAGATCTTGTGGCCACACCGGAGGATCATAAAAAAATGCAACTTCCAAGGCATGCTCTTCATGCTTTGGCCTTAAAAATTGCATATCCTACAAAAAACAATCCAAGTTTATTTAGAGCTCCACTTCCAAGTGATTTTAGAAGCTGGATACAAGAAAAATTACCACATATTGAATTAGATGAACTCGATACCAAAATTAATACAGAAATTTCAAAGGTCTTTTTATGAGCGAATATAAAATCTTAGGACTCTTTACGGGAAAAGCACAAACCTTACCTAATGGACAAGTAAGTGCTATAAGAAAAGAATTAGTTCAAGAATTAAAAGTTGAGCTCCATTCTTTACCTGATGATGAAGTTGTCGATCAAAAGCATCATGGTGGAGATATGAGAGTTCTTCACCATTATAGCGAAAAAAACTATTCTCACTTAAAAACTAAATTTCCAGAAATTGCAGAACGTTTTACTCCCGGAAGTTTTGGAGAAAATATATACACGAACGAATTAACAGAATCAGAATTATGTATTGGAGATATCTTTACTTTAGGAAGTTCTAAAATTCAATTAACAGTCCCAAGAAGACCATGTGCGACTATAAACCAAAGCTATCAAGATAAACGAATCTTAAAAGAAGTTATTGAATCTGGCCATGTCGGTTGGTTTTATAGAGTCATCACTCCTGGTATTGTAAAACTTGGAGATCAACTGACCTTAATTGAAAGACCTCATCCAGAACTTAAAATTTCAGATTTACATTTACAAGGTTTTGCAAAGGGACCTAAATTTTCTGACCGTACTTTCCTCGAAAAATGTTTTGCGACAAACTTGATGGATAAAGGTTGGAAACCTAAAATTGAAAAAGTTTTAGAATAGATAACTGACTTTCAAATTTAGACTTTGTCCGACAAAATTATCATTACTTGTTCTATGAGAATAGTCTCGATTGTAGTCTCCAGAAATATAGGATGCATATAATTGAAAACCATTTAAAATTGATCTTAGAAAAAGACCAACCGTCTGATAGTTTTCATCTAAAGTGTAGTCAACATCAGTTGAATTATCCTTATAAGTTTTCTTACCTAATAAATAAGAGAAGGTAGCACCTACAAAGTAATTTGGTATTACTTCATACTCTGGTCTTACTGATATTTGATGGGCAGTCGTCGATAATTTTTCTGAGTTTTCATCAATCTCAGTTTTATACATAGTATAAGTTGATTGCAATTCCCAGTTTTGTAAACGCCAAACTGATAAGACCCCTAAAGTGACTAAGTGAGAATCATTATCATAACTTGCAATATTTGGAGCATAGGAGATTGTTATTTCATAATCAATTTCTTCATATCTTTTTCCATAACCGATTAAATACTGACGACCTCTATCAGTATTGCTTGCAAATAATTCAGAAATTCTCATTCCAATATATGTATTGGCATCTTTTTTCCATACTGATCCGAGATAAGAATTTTGATCATACTCTGATGAATAATCCCAGTAAGAGCCTAATGATACTTTCTCATTAATTAGGTAGGAATATGCAAGGTTCACCTTTGTTTCATTATTATTTTTATAACTTGAACCTGTTTGTCTTACATTATAACCAGAAACATTTAATTCAACAGTATGAGCACCACTTTGATTAAGTGAAGTGAAATCATTATTAATATTTCTTTGATCTGAAGTTTCAAAATTGTATTTTGATTCGGCATAATTTATATTGAGACTATTTCTTTTTAAATAAGAAGCTGCTGCGATATTGCTTGTCGCCCAAGTTTGATCTCTTCTTGTATCAGGTATAATATAACCAGCAAGTCCAGTCACCGGTATAAGAAATATAGCCAAATACTTTAACACGTTTACCTCTTAGTTTTGCTCAAATTCATTAATTGAAGAAAATATTTCTCTCAAATGATTATAGACTCCATTTGCACCGCTATTATCTTTTCCTTCCAAAATAATACTAGGCTTATATTGAAGTTGGTCAAGGATGGCCATTATATTACTTACACCAACTGTATTAGAAAATAATTCAAACATAGATTCATCATTAGCTGCATCCCCGTAAAAAATGGTTTCGTCTTTTTTTATATGGGGAGTGTAATGAGAAAGAAAATACTCTACTGCAGAACCTTTTGACATTTCTCCACACCAATAATTGATATGAACATTTGAGCGAGAAAAATTCACTTTGTTTTTATGTAAGAACTGCTCTACTTCCACTATATCTTCTTTACTCATCTGAGCAAATTCAATGGCCCTATCAGTTCTTCGTCCAAATGAATCAGCACTTAAAACACATTTAGGAAATTTATTAAGCAGCTCAGTTGTTATTGATTCTAATCTTTTAATTTCACTTTCTGTAACTAAGTTCTCTTCATGAATGACTCCATCCACAGACCTTGAAACGATCACACCACCACCTTCCATAATGACATGTTTCAGTGGAAAATGTGTTAAAAAGAAATGTCCCCAAGATAAAGATCTGCCTGAAACAATAATCAGTTCAGATTCATGAGACTCAATCATATTTAAAATATCAAAAAAAACGGCACCCAGTTTACCGTTATTAGTAAGGGTGCCGTCAAAGTCAGAAAATACGAGTTTCATTATTATTCAATTGGTAGTGAAATACCCATAACAAAAGCAGAGTAACTATTTTCTAAAGAAATATTTGTTTCAATATTCCCAACTACATTTTTAAATCCATCAATTGGAAGTCTTCCTGTAATCCCCATCGCTAATGCTGTAGAAGTATTATACTCTCTTTCATTTTCATTAAGATTTAATTTCACTGGAAGTGCAACAAATGGGAAAGCTTCTTTACCCCAGAAAGCTAATCCTTTTGATAAAGTTGGTGCAATACCATAAGAGTTGATTCTATCTCCATCAATAGTCTCGGATTCAAGAAGTCCCTTTACAGAAAATCTTGGTTGACGACCATAGTCTGGGAAAACTTGCATATCAGCCCCAAGAAAGAATTTAGATCCTCTGTCACCATTTGTAGACCCAAAACCAGCATTAAGGTTTAAATCTTCATTAACTTTTCTAAGATAGTTAAGTGTAAGACCTGCACCAGTTCCAGCATTGTTATAATTATTATATTCAGTACTAACTACATGTTTTTTCATTAAAAATGGTTGATTTGAAACACCAATTGTTGAAGCAGTTGCTGATCCTGCGAATGCAAGAAATAAAAGTCCCTTTAACGTATTTCTCATAATATCCTCTCTCATGATTTATTAATTAACTATAGAAAGGATAAGTATAAAAATGCAACTCGTCAAAATAATAGGCTAGTAAATCAGTAGTTTGCATGGTGTCATTTAAGTTAATTTTTCACTCTCATGAAAAATAATATTGCGAATTTATTAAGTTTTATATATAAGTATCCCTACGTTTTTATGGTGATCGTAGTTCAGTTGGTAGAGCAGCGGATTGTGATTCCGTTTGTCGTGGGTTCGAGCCCCATCGGTCACCCCATTTAAATCCTTATCCGAACTTTTTTTTCCTCCGCCACACGGTGGGGAAGCAAGTGGATAAGGATTTTTTTTTGCCTCATTTTCAAAATCATAATCATTAAACCCAAATCCCCATAAGTCTGCGTCATACCACTTGATATCTCTCTCAAGAATT
>CAYFHZ010000387.1:0-3823 GCA_964342535.1 uncultured Bacteriovoracaceae bacterium
CAAAAAGAATTCGCATAAACTTCATACTTTTTAGTGCCATATCTAAAGTAAGAGAAGTTTGAAATGTATCATATGAAATAAGACTTAAATCAATCATAAAAAAAGTCATTAGCAATGATGAAATTAATACAAATTCATGTTTAATTTTACCGTGACTCATTCTTTCACAAAGAATCGAACCTATTCCAACACCAACACTAAATAATCCTAAAAAAAAAGTCACCATAAGCTGATCACCTTTTAAAATGTTTTTTACATATAATGGAAATAGACTAAGTAAAACAGCTCCGACAAACCAAAACCATGAAATTAAATAGATCGCAGTCATCAATTTCTTTTCCTTCATAGTAAGTTTAATAATTTTGAAACTTGACCTAATAAAATTGAAATCAACTTTGTGTTGAATATGTTCTTTGGATGTTTGTTCTATAAAAATTGAAAAAACATAACCGATAATTGCGAAGACAATTACTGAAATACTTATCAGCCATTTACCATGACCTTCAAAAGAAATTAATATACCACCTGTAATAGTTCCGATCAAAATGGCCATAAATGTACCCGATTCGACAAAGGCATTCCCGGAAACAAGATCTTTTTCGTCTAATAGTTCTGGAAGTATTGAGTATTTAATTGGTCCAAAAAAAGTTGACTGGGCCCCCATGCAAAAAAGAGTAAATAATAATATTGTTAAAGATTCTGTTGCAAATCCCAAAGCACCAGCACACATTATAATAATTTCAGCAATTTTAATTTTTTTTATTAAAATATTTTTTGAATATTTATCACTAAGTTCTCCTGCAATTCCGCTCAAAAGAAAAAAAGGAAGAATGAATAAACCTCCACAGAGAGATACCATAATTGAAGAGCTTAAACCTGCTAATGACATTGCCTGGTAAGTAATTAATATAATAAGTGCATTTTTGAAAACATTATCATTAAACGCACCAAAGAATTGAGTCCAAAAGATTGGCCAAAAATGACGTGTAAAGAAAATAGATTTTATCATATTTATATTCTGAATGAATAAATTTCTAAGATCAACTTTTAATTATCTATATGTAGATTAAGTTTTGTTTTAAGAAAGTTTCTTACATTTTTTGATGCATTTTCTCGAGAAGTCACGTTAAAGTTGAGAACTATATCATTATGCTCTTCTAAGTATTGTGCAAAGGTATCATAGTCATCAACAATATATAAAAACTCCGTATTAGGAGAAAAAAAGTTAAATGAACCTTGTAATAAAAAAGGGTTCTCTTTAATTTTATCTAAATTAATAACAGCTAAGGAAATATCGCCAAGAGATCTAACTGATTTATAAACATCAAAGACATTATTGAATAGAGTTGCTGATATATCTCTACGTGAAAAGCAATCAAATATATCGCCATTCTCCCCCACGACAATAACATTATTCTGTCTCCGCTTACTTTTATGCTCCTCAAGCTTTCTATTTTCTGACTCAAGAATACTACTTATTTCTGACAGTGAATCTTTATCTAAAGTTTGCTTTGTAGATGTACTTTTCGTATCACATTGAAGTAGGTCAGCTAATTTAAAAGAAAATGATTGATTGTATTCTAAACTTTTTGCCAATATATCCAACCCATCTAAAAGCTTTAAGAGTAGTTTATGGGAATGTTCAGAGTCAAGATTTTCTGAACAAAAGAAATCTTCAACTTGATGTATAAAAATCATCTGATCATCATAGCCTAACATCCCCAATGTTCCTTTTAGGTTGTGAAGACTCCTTTTACAAATAACCCTAAGATGAGAATATGGTCTTTTTAAAAAAATTAAATTTAAAATATCGTTAATATTAAATTGAAGCTGCTCAATAAGCTCAATTAGCTCAACAACAGCTTCATCTTCTATTAATTTAAGATTTTCTTTAGACATATATTCGACTCCCCTTATATTAATATCGAGGAAAAGTGAATTTACCGCTACGCCATCTATGTCATATCTAAAAAAACAAAGAAACTCTTAAGGTAAATATAAAGATTTTATTCAAAATTTAGTGACTTTTATTAGAGTATTTTAAATAAGCAAGGCCTTTTAGAATAATAACAAAATTTTCTAGTGTCATATTTGAATCTGCTTTTTCAATACGTTGAAATTGCCTAAGAGAAATACCCAAATAATTTGCCAACTCAAATTGCGTCATTTTAAGCTCTGTTCTCGATTTTATTAAAAAATTACTAATTTTTTCAAGAAGTAAATCTGATGAAAGATCTTGTTCATATAGCAAAGTTGAAAGAGACTCTAAAAAGTGATCTATTCGACCTAGTACAAAATCAGCTTTATTTAAAGTAAAAATGAATTCATCCAAGCTTGCTGGATCTTTAATAAATGAAACCCTTTCATATCGTAAATGCTTTAGAAAAAAATCTCTATGCTTACTTTGGCCAACGACAATTAAATAGTATTTCTTTTTTTGAGTTATTTTATTTAAAAGCTCTTGGCAATGATTATCAAAGTTGCGATCTTTGAGATTTAAAATAATCAATTCAACCTTAGCTTCTTCAATAACTTCTAAGAATCTTTCAGGATCTGTTTCTAACGATAAATTAAAATTTAACTTTAACTCTTCATTAGTTAAAAGATAATTTAAATTCTCTAATTCTGGATACGGGTTAAATACAACTGATCGAATGCGATTCAATATTATTCCTTTAAAAAAATTCTATAGGAATAATTATTCACTTTTTATTGATTTAAATCAATGAAGAAATGTTAAGCGGGGAGATACATATCTCCCCTGGGAATCAACAGCTATGAGTTTTACAACCCATATAACTAATCTTTAAAGAAGACTAGTTATTATAATAATCAACCTAAGACTTCCACTTCGCCATTTTCAATTCCATAAACCCAGCCATAAACTTTAAGTCCATCTTTAATTGCATCTTGAACAAAATTATATGATTGAATATTTGAAATTTGAAAATTAACATTTTCTTTAATTGTTTCTTCAACACTAAGCTTCTTGGAAAAACTTAACTCTTTTAGTTTCGTTAATTTACCAAGATAACTAGCTATAAGGCCAAGCTCGTTAGGATCAACTCCCCCCATCAATGCTCCAATTGCTCCACAGTGAGTATGTCCACAAACAACGATCTCTTTAACTCCTAGGACTTTAACTGCATATTCTAATGTTGCTGCATCTGCATTTCCAATAGAATCTTCATAATGTGGGATTGAATTTCCAGCGTTTCGAATCACAAATAATTCGCCTTGGGTAGTTGAAGTCAACTCATTTGCACAAATTCTTGAATCAGAGCATGTGATAAATAAAGTTTTAGGACTTTGTCCCTCTTTAAGCTTCAAAAGATCTTTTTTCTTTTCAGTTAAAATAGTACTTTTAAATTTTTCATAACCTTTGTGTGCATACATAGTATGTCTCCTATTTAAAAAAAAATTAATAATGTAATTAAAGTGAAAAAATTAAACGAATTGTGGAGGCGGAGTAACGACTTCTCCACATAGGGAATTAAAATAAAAAGCGATATGAGAATAACCTTCTAAAGGTTGAATTCTCTCAACAATTGGAAGATTTTCACTAAAATCAGCTATTGGATATTCTTCTGAACTCGAATCAAATGATTCTGATTGATTTTCAATATTATCAAGAATCTCAAAATGCGAACTAAAAGCGTTAGTACTTAATTGCAGCATAATGAATATAGAAATAATCAGATTTAATACTTTCACTCATATTATTCTATAGATTAATTACCAATACACAAAGATAAAATTGTTAAATGTATGTTTTACAATTGACAGAAAATTGACAAAAAAAAGCCCTAGGTCATTACCTAGG
>CAYFHZ010000388.1:0-3821 GCA_964342535.1 uncultured Bacteriovoracaceae bacterium
ACCCTCCCCAAAGGGGAAGGTCAACAAGTAATTTGACTCTCCCCTTGGGGGAAGGGGTACAATTACATGAAGTAATAAGAAAGGAGATCAAATGACGACATTTAAAATCAAAGACTTGCATTGCAAAAGCTGTATCGCAAATATTAAAGATGGCATACTTGAAATTGATGATAAATCTCAAGTAACTGGAAACTTAGAAAACTCAGAGATATCTGTAAATTCAACTCTAGAAGTGAATGAACTTAAAAAGATTATCAATGAAGTTGGTTTTGAAATATTGGATTGAGCAGGTAATTCCTGCTCAACACTAATTATCTTTTTTTCTTTCTTTTCTTTTTATTAAGATTAACCCTAACACCTACACCGACTGTTGGCCCAATATTCGTGTCATAACGATAATTTACTCCAACACTAGTTCTTGGTGTTGCTTGATAATAAAGACCTGAATTAAATTGCCACTCTGGTTTACTATATATACCAAAAGCTCCTCGACTATTTATGTCTAAACTTAGTCTTCTTGTTATAGGAAAAATTTTACTTAAATTCACTATCAATTTTCCATCACTTCTAATATGGGTTTGAACCTCCACTCTAAATGGTACGGTATAGGCAACTCCTAAAACTGCGTATATTTGCCCTTCTTCATATTCAGAACCGGCATAAAAATTTAAATAACGATTAATGTAATTTCTAAAAAGGACTTCACCATCAAAATTATCTAAATTGTATTGATCTAACTCTAAATTGATATCTACCTGATATCTTCCTTTAGAGATTTTTACTTCTACTTCAGAAGCATTTGTATGAACACCGAGTTCAGCACTAGTGAATGCAGTATTATCGTGAGTCATGTACTGAGACCATTTTTTCTCATCTTCAATTAAATTTTCTGGTCTTTCAAATCCTTCATACTTTACTAATCGTGCCATACCCATCTTCATGTGATAAAGGTTATGACAGTGTAAAAACCAAATTCCTGGCTCATTTGCATGAAACTCAATCGTAATTGATCCCATTGGTGGAACATCTACTGTATGAAACTTAGGAGCGAAATGGCCTTGACCATTTAACACTCTGAAGAAGTGACCATGCAAGTGCATCGGATGATGCATCATTGTTTTATTAACATATTTAATTCTTACAACTTCATTATATTTAACCATTAAGTATTTATCTTTAGAAAATGGTTTTCCATTTATTGTCCAAGTATAACGTTCCATATTTCCATTAAGCTCTAATGTGTAATCACGTCTAGGTAATGACATATCAAACATTGTCATTTTCGGAGCTTTAAGCATTGAATATTTTAGTCTATTGGTCATAGGCATTTGTTCCATCTCAGTTTTAGAGATTTTCATATCGCCCATATCTCCCATTCCATCATGGCCATCATGTCCACCGCCATGACCTCCTCCATGTCCACCACCATCTCCATGATCCATGCCCCCCATACCGTATGGACTTGGACGCATTTTCATTGGTACTTTTTCTACATGGTGACCTTGACCAATAATCATGCTGGCAGCTCCTGTAATATCTTGAGCTGTGGCCTTAAACTCTAAAGCTTTATGTTCTGGCATCGTAAAAATAACATCATAAGTTTCCGCAATACCTACTAAGATTTCATTGACTTCTACAGGTTGAACTTCAACCCCATCTTTAGTTATAACAGTAAAATTAAATAAATTTCCAAGATTGGCATAAAAATATGTAGATGCTGAGGCATTTATTAAACGTAAACGAACTTTATCCCCTGCTTTTATTTTCATTAAATGTTGATTCATTTTTCCATTAATTAAGAAGGCATCATAGCCCACATCACTTAAATCCATAGGACCCATTCGAGTCCATTCACTTTTAACGTAGTCCCAAAATTTTCCTGCTCTTATTGCAGCATAAATTGATGGATCAGTTTTTTTCTTAAAAACATAGTAGTCACCATCCATTTTTAGATTTGCTAAGACTTGTTGAGGATGCTCATTTGTCCAATCACTCATAACAGTAACAATATCATGATCAACTTTAAAACGATCATGATCATCTTCAATGACGATTGCACCATAAAGTCCACGCTGCTCTTGCAGTTCTGTATGAGAGTGATACCAAAATGTCCCCGTATGGATAATTGGAAACTTAAAAGTATGAGATTCACC
The DNA here is from genome assembly GCA_964342535.1 of uncultured Bacteriovoracaceae bacterium. Lineage (GTDB taxonomy): Bacteria > Bdellovibrionota > Bacteriovoracia > Bacteriovoracales > Bacteriovoracaceae. The sequence continues at coordinate 2,154 of CAYFHZ010000388.1, forward strand.
CGGTTCAATAATTCTAGTATTGGCAAATTGCGGACCATCTTGATCCCACGGCACTAAAACTCCATGCCAATGTAGAGTGGTAGGTTCATCTGTTGTATTGGTTACTTTAATAATTGCTGTATCCCCAAGTTTAAACCTAAGGGTTGGAGCAGGAATCGATCCATTAATTGCCAAAGCATGAGGAACATCTACTCCTGTTATATTTGCAGTTACATTTTCAACCTTAAGATCATAAAAGCGATCTTCGGCCATAACAGCAAAAGACATGAGTAATAAAGAAATACATAGTAATTTCAACATGTTGATCATATATTAAGTCCTTAATTTTATTACAGGACAATCTCAACACATCGCACCAACATCATCTTAAAAGTGACTCTTTTTTGTAAAAATTACAATCAAACTCCATATTGAATATGGTATTTCCTTCTGTTCTTATAACTTTTCCAAGTTCTATTAATTGTTGAATGTCCCATCCAGACACTTATATTTTCTAAAGTGTTTCCTTTAGATAGCATAAGATCGGTAAATCCTTTTCGGCCACCATATAAAGAAGTTTCATTACCAAAGTAGAATTTAACTGTTTTAACTAAGGGCCTTTTATAATTATCAGTTTCCAAAATCATTATTGCTTTATCCTGCTCTGGGTACAATATAGGAATTGGCTTCCAACGATCTTCTTCAGGTAGTGCAATCACCTTAGTTTGATAGATCCATAAAACTCTTCTCCCGTTAAATAATTTCTCTACTCTCCATAGACTTTTATCGTGAAGGTTATCAACTTCTTTTGGTCTAAGTCCAAACCAAACTGTTAAGTAAATCCAATTGAATAAATCCTTTCTCAATTTGTTTTTAACCGAATCTAATTGCTTAGGCGTGATTTCTTTAGAAACTTTATTTTTGTTTGCAGACTTTTCAAAGTAAGCATTAATTATCCTTCTTCTCTCATATCCTCCTGGTCTTGGAACTTGAAGAAAAGGTCTTCCCATTTTTTTACAAATAAAAAATCCCCATAGGTTTACATACTTCATTACTTCATTCATATAGCGAAGACTCAGTTGTCTATCAAAAAAATAATCGTAAAAGTCATAAATGTTATAATACCATTCCGAGGGCTCTAGGTTTATTGTGATAATTACTTTTTTAGCTGCCTTCCATCTTACGACTGCTCTATTCCTTGCATAATCTCTATCCTTTGATAGAAATGTTTTTGTCACAAATCTTTTTTCAAATTCATTGGTAAACTCCACTGGTAAAATAGAATCAAAACGTTTTTGTTCCATCTCTTCATTATGTAATTTTTGTTGAATTCTTTCTTCCTGAGCTTTTAGTTGTTTTTGAGCGTTTAGCTGTTTTGCTCTCACCTTTGCTTCTTCAAAGGTCATGTACTTGTAAAATCCCAAAGGCTTCCATCTATCCTTGTTAACATCCCATGTTTTTCTAGGGTTTGTTTGATCAAAGTTTTCAATGTCTTCTTTTTTATATGAGACATATTGTACTTTCCATTTAGGATCTGATTTTTTGTTTGGTAATTTCTTTACACGATAACCCATCTCGAAACTCCTTTTCGAAAATTTATAAATGTAATTTGATTTTAAAGTGCGACGTCTCCGACGTCCTAAAAGGACGTCGGCCTCTGCGATAAACCGTTGAAATTATTGACATTCA
>CAYFHZ010000389.1:0-3817 GCA_964342535.1 uncultured Bacteriovoracaceae bacterium
GTATTTTTCATTGGCCTTACATTCAGAAGCTAAATCATCTTTACCTTTATCACTTATGAGTTCAGATGATATGGCCATGAATGGAAAGAGAAGTATGAGATAAAAAGCAGTTTTTTTCAAATGTGATTTCTTCATGAATTGTGTGTTAACATATTGCATAAATCAAACAATGATTTTAGTTAAAGGGTGTAAGGATTACACCCTTTATATTACTTACAAGTTTTTGTATAAGGCAGATTTAAGTTAAGGTCGACATCATCCCAAGTTTTACCTTTATGAAGTTCAAAACAAGCCTTATTTAAGCTTGCAAGTGCCTCTAAAAGCTTATAATCACCTAGCTTCATCTTTGCTTTCGCTGTAACTATTTTTTCTTTTGTCTCCGCACTCATAACAATATCTTTAGATATTTTATTTACAGTTAGAGCAGTTGATAATGTTTTGTCAGAATAATCTTTGAGATTACCAGTAAAACTCATTCCTCCTGGAATTTGCTGAAAAAACCATTTTACAATAGTAGCATCTCTTCCTGTGTTTTTAGTTCTTACACTTGATGTATCAATATTAAATTTAATTTGTGAAATAGCTTCCGCAAGACTTTTTCCTGTATAATTTTCTTGGTTAAGACCTAATTCTGCAAATGTTCCGCCGACACCAACTTTTTCAGGTGTTTTGAAAGCTGTCCATTTAAGCTCAATACCATCGGCCGGAATAGTATAAGTACAATCTGTGGCCATTAACGGTGAGCTAATTAACAATGTTAATAAAGTTAAAATTTTCATCAATACTCCTTGTAATGGATTTATAAATTTAATATTTCAAAATGATAGTCAGGATATAGTTTCCTAAATTCTTTGAGTAAATTTATATTAGCAGTATTTTTAGATTTGTTAAAAATAAAAACTGTATTCTTGGTCTTAATTGTAGACTTCGCAATAATCAAATGTTCATTTAGTTTTTTGAGATCATCTTTGGACCCAACTTGAATATGACCAATAAAGATTGGTTCTCCAAAACTTTCTCCAAGAAAGAAGTGACTATTTTTTGGTGTTTGGCTGTATTGAATACTTTTTAAAATCATTCCGTCTAATAGATAATTAAATTCGTATAGACCAGGTGTTGAAAGGTTGAGAGGGTCATCAGTAAGCCATATAATACCACCGGTGTTTACAGGAATAGAGTTTGAAAAATGCTCTAAGCCTTGTACCGGGTTTAAATTCACTTATAGCTCCTTAGCAGCGCTGTCTAGTACACCATTAATGAAAGCAGGAGATTCTTTAGATCCATATTTTTTGGCCAGCTCAATCGATTCATTCATAATCACTTTTGCAGGTGCTTTTTTTGTAAAGTACATTTCAACAATCGCTAAAATAAGAAGTGTATGATCAACTTTTGAAAGCCTTTCTAGTTTCCAATTTTTTAAATGTTTTCTAACGATATCAGCTGCATCTGTATAGTGATCTAATGTCGCTTGAATATGATTCAAAGCGAAGGTATTTCCCTGGTCATTGAGCATATGCCCTGTAGTTTCTTTTAATTCATTAATTTTATTTGTTAGTCCAATTTGATCTAAATTTTTTAAATCGTCTCGATTTTCTTCGGAGTGTGCGAGTTGAAAATGAAATAAAAATTGGAATGTAAACTCACGTGCAACTTGGAGATGATTCACTTTTAACCTACCTTAAATGAGTATTATATGTTTGTTCTTCATGTTGAATATCAGATACAAATTCTTCAACATCTTGAAATTTACGATATACAGATGCAAATCTAATATAGGCCACGGGGTCTAAGTTTCTTAAATACATCATAACTATTTTTCCAATATCTTGGGTTGAAACTTCTTTACTAGAAATTTCTAAAATACTTTTTTCAATATTTTCAACAATTCTTTCTACTTGATCTGTAGAAATAGGACGTTTTTGACATGCCTTTTCAATTCCGCCATAAATTTTTTCTCGATTAAAAGGCTCTCTTCTTCCATCAAGTTTGACAATATTAGGCATAGAGATTTCAATTGTTTCATAAGTAGTGAATCTTTTCTCACAGCTTTCACATTTTCTACGCCTTCTCACAGAAAAACCTTCTTTGAGAAGTCTTGAATCAACAACTTTTGTTTCGCTTTGATCACAATATGGGCAACGCATAATAATCCTTATAAAGTTTATAAATTGAATCTACCCCTAAATATTGTGCTTGTAAACTCTAATGCGACTCCTGCAGCACAAGACGCAGTTAATCATCTCCTTAACCAGATCTTGACGAAGAGCTTTTGTAATTGATAGGCTAGTCTCACACACAAAAAATTGAGAGAGTCACATGCTTTTAATTAAACACGTACTTTTGGTAATCTGTATGATCATTATTGTTCAGCAGGCATTTGGAACAGGCGGCTTTTAAACCGCCTGTTTTTTTGTTTTTATTTTTGGCAAGGTCCATCAGTATATTCAGTTATTTTATTACATCCAGCTTGGCAGGCACTAGGGTAAGTTTTCCCATCTGAGCCGCATACAGGAGCATACTCCTTAGTACATATACATTGATTATTTTCTTCTGCAATGCCTTGTGCTTGTTGTTGTGCTGCTTGAGGATTAATAACTGTTTTGGCCGGGTCTTCAATAGGGGTTTTGCTACAGCTAATAAAGATCGTTAATAGTAAAAGTGATAAGAATAACTTCATTATTTTTCCTTTTTATCTAAGAATATACAGGGTAGTCGTGACATAGCTTAATAACTTCAGTTTTAACTTCTTCACGAAGTTCAGGCTTTGTTAAAGCAGTGTGAATCCACTTCGCAATTTGCTTCATATGATCTTCCTTAAGACCTCTTGTGGTAATCGCAGGAGTTCCTAGTCTTATTCCAGAAGTTACAAAGGGAGATCTCGTATCTTTTGGAATCATATTTTTATTACATGTAATATGAACACTTTCTAATATTGCTTCTGCCTCTTTCCCTGATAAATTCACAGAATCAGTTTTTAAAAGAACTAAATGGTTATCAGTTCCATTGGAAACTAATTCTATTCCTAGAGAGATAAGTTCAGTTGCTAAAGCTTTTGAGTTTTTTACAACTTGTTCCTGATAGGTTTTAAATTCAGGTTGAAGAGCTTCTTTAAATGCGACTGCTTTTGCCGCAATAACATGTTCTAGAGGACCTCCTTGAATTCCCGGGAAAATACGAGAGTTTATTTTTTTTGCCCAGTCTTCTGAATTGGTTAAGATAATCCCACCTCTAGGACCTCTAAGAGTTTTATGAGTTGTACTCGTCACAAAGTCAGCATATGGCATAGGAGATGGGTGAACATCTGCGGCCACAAGTCCAGCGATATGGGCCATATCAATCATGAGTAGTGCATCAACTGTATCAGCGATTTCTTTCATACGTTTAAAATCAATAATTTTTGCATATGCAGAAGCGCCCCCAACAATGAGTTTTGGTTTATGTTCTTTTGCCAGTGCTTCGAGTTTATTATAATCAATCTCCTCTGTTTCCGGATTGAGTCCATAACTTACAAAATTAAAAAGCTTTCCAGAAAAATTAACAGGACTTCCATGAGTTAAGTGCCCACCTTCAGCTAAGTCCATTCCTAAAACTGTATCTCCAACTTCAAGACAAGCAAGGTATACGGCCATATTTGCTTGAGAGCCAGAGTGTGGCTGTACGTTAGCATACTGAGCATTAAAAATTTCTTTTAATCTATCGATGGCAAGTTGTTCAACAGAGTCAACAACTTCACACCCACCGTAATACCTTTTATTTGGATATCCCTCTGCGTATTTATTTGTAAGACAGCTGCCTTGTGCTTCCATTACTGCTTGGG
>CAYFHZ010000390.1:0-3796 GCA_964342535.1 uncultured Bacteriovoracaceae bacterium
AAGCCCTCATCGTCCCACACTAGGAAATCCTCTTTATGAGTTTCATAAAAATCTCCTCGTTTTAGTTGAGGATAATAATGAATTGAACTAAAGTAATCATTGATTATAAATCTTTTATAACTGTATAAAGATTCGACAATTATGTCCTATCGCTGATTTGTTTAACTCTATTTTGCTTATAGCGGTCAATTACAGCAAAATTTCTTTCATATTCTTGATACATTAATTCTGAAGAAATAAAAAAATCTGCACTGGATTGATTACAGGCCATTGGAATATTATATAGAGTAGCAAGTCTAAGTAATGCTTTAACATCTGGATCATGTGCAAGAGACTCTAGGGGGTCCCAAAAAAAGAAAAGCATATCAATTTCTAAGTCAACAATTGACGAACCTATTTGGAAGTCTCCACCTAATGGCCCACTAAGGAATTTCTTTATAGGAAGCACTAGTTCACTTTCTAAAAGGGTTCCTGTTGTGCCCGTTGCATAAAGAACATGTTGAGAAAGGACTTTCTTATTCTTTTTACACCAATTGATAAGATCATTTTTTCTGTGGTCATGTGCCACAAGGGCAATATGTTTTTGTTTTTTTAATTTGGGTGTCATGAAGAATCCTTTGTCATCTTTTTGTAAAATATAGAAATATGGCCATACATATTCATTACTCAAGTTTATATTAACTTGATGATTAAAATATTACTACTGTTCGTTATTGTTTCATGCTCATCTGCTAAAGATTGGAGAACTGCTAGTAGGGATAGTATGGGTATTGCACCAAAAGCTTCAGAATTTCATGATGATATCGTTCAAGTATATTATGCTCGTGCATTTTCCTGGAGAGGTTATTTTGGTGTGCATCCTTGGATTGCATGGAAAGAACAAGGTGCTCATAAGTATACTGTTGCGCAAGTTACTAGTTGGAACTTGAGACGAACAGGTAAAACAAGTGTTCAAGTATATCAAGATATCCCTGACCGTAGATGGTTTGGATCTGATAGCCATCTTCTTATTGATGTTAGAGGGAAAAAGGCAAAAGAAATCATAGCAGATTTAAAACGCTTGATTCCAAAGTATCCCTATGCTGATACCTATACTCTTTGGCCAGGTCCAAACTCCAACACTTTTGTATCCTATATGATTAGAAATATAGATGGCCTTGATCGAGAACTACCTCCCCATGCTATTGGAAAAGAATATGGTGACTTTGGAGGATTAACAGCATCACATACAGGTCTTAGGTTTAGTCTTTTTGGACTTTTAGGAGGCAAAATAGGTGCAAGTGAAGGGATTTCAATTCATATCCTAGGTCTTCAGTTTGGTTTTGATCTTTGGACACCTGCAGTTGAGCTTCCTTTTGCAGGACGTTTAGGTTTTGAGGATAAAGGCATCTAATCAAACGTATGTATACATTATCAATTTTCTTTATCATATCCATAGATAATCAGTATTAGAAATAAATAAAACAAAAGCCGATAATTGTTTCAATAACTAAAATTGGAGGACGTTATGAAAACAGATGCTGCTGTTATTGAAGAAAAAGAAGGTGAGTTTAGGTTTAAAAAAATTGAACTTAAAGAACCTAGTAAAGATGAATTATTAGTTAGAATTGTTGCTAGTGGAGTTTGCCATACAGACTCTGTTGTATGAGATCTTGGGATGTCTCCTTATCCAATTGTTTTAGGACATGAGGGCGCTGGAGTTGTTGAAAAAGTTGGTGAGAATGTATCTCAATTTAAAAAAGGTGATCACGTTGTTTTATCTTATGCTATGTGCGGAGAATGTGATCAATGTTTAAAAGGCTTTCCAGCCAGCTGTGTTCGTCTTAATGAATTATGCTTTGGTGGAAAGATGATTGATGGGACTCATAGAATAGAACTAGAAGGAAAAGAGGTAAGTACATTTTTTGGTCAAAGTTCATTTGCAAAGTACTCTGTTGTTAATTATTTACATGCAGTTAAAGTTGACCCAGAGGTTGATTTAAAACTTTTAGGGCCACTTGGATGTGGAATTCAAACAGGAGCTGGTACTGTTCTTAATAGGCTTAGACCTGAAACAGGTAGTACTATTGTGATCACCGGAGCTGGAGCAGTAGGACTGAGTGCTGTAATGGCAGCTAAAATCGCTGGATGTTTAAATATTATTGCTGTTGATATTCATGAAAACCGTCTAACACTTGCAAAAGAACTTGGAGCAACTCATATTGTAAATTCAAAAGAAACAGATCTTGTAGAATTCGTTCAAAAACTTACAAGTAGTGCAGGAGCTGAGTATGCACTAGATACAACAGGTGTTCCTGCAGTTGTTAAACAGGCCCTTAACTCGACAGGTACGAGAGGAACTCTTGCCGTTGTAGGAGCGACTGGTGATGTAACATTTAATATTCAACAAGAAGTCATGGGAATGGGAAGAAGTGTTATTGGAGTTGTTGAAGGCGATGCTATTCCAAAAATATTTATTCCACAGCTTGTCGAATATTATAAGCAAGGAAGATTTCCATTTGATAAATTAACAAAATATTTTGAATTTAAAGATATTGAGAAAGCTTTTCATGCATCAGAGTCAGGTGAAATTATAAAACCAATTCTAACTTTTGAATAAAAAATGGGGACTTTAATAGTCCTTAATCTGATTAAGCTTCTATACTTATCATTCCCATAACTAATCAATGTGTTGGATTACTTTTATATAGTGTATCCAACGCATTATTTACTTTCTCAGGAGTTAAAAACTCACAGTCTGAGTGACAAGCTTTCTTTCCTCTTTGCAAAGAAATGGAACACTTCTTACGCTCCTTAATTGATTTCATTTTGTAAATATGTTGACGGTAGAGGTTATTTAAGCAAAATAAATAAAAAGGTGAAAAAATGAAACTTAATCTTTCTTATATAAGTGTAGCTATTATTATTTTTATTCCGATCGTTTTTTTTATTTTCTCAAGCTGTTCTGCACTTGGAACTAGGCCAGATAATAAAATGAAACTAAAGCTTGCAAAATCCTCACACTATAATAAAGAAAAGGAAGTTTTTGAAAATAGAAACCTAGAAGCTTTTCAACGAATGGCCAATAGGGATAAATTTGAAGGTGGTTTTTTAAAATTTCTATTTGGAGATGATAAAAATGAATGGCCACCTAAACCTGGTCTACCTGTAGTAAAACCAAATATGGATGATTTTACGAAGTCTTCAGATCAAATGAAGGTTATTTGGTTTGGACACTCAACTTTCTTAGTCAATTTTTATGGAAAAATTGTTCTCGTTGATCCTGTATTTTCAAAACATGCTTCACCTATTCTCTTTACTATTCAACGGTTTCAAAAAACACCACTTACCTTAGAGGAAATGCCAAATATTGATTATATTCTTATTTCTCATGATCATTATGATCATCTGGATGTGAAAGCAATGAAATACTTTAGAGAAAAAAAGAATATACAATTTTTAGTGCCTCTTGGTGTTTCAAGTCATTTAATTGGCTGGGGAGTGGATGAAAACCAAATCCATGAATTCGATTGGTGGCAAGAAGAAAAATTTGATGATGTTTCCTTTGTTGCAACACCAGCTCAACATTTCTCTGGACGCTCTATTAATGACAAGAATATGACTTTGTGGGCGGGCTGGATTGTTCAAAAAGACCAACATAAACTTTTTTTCAGTGGAGATTCAGGTTACGACACTCACTTTAAAGAAATTGGTGATAAGTTTGGTCCATTTGATATCGCTTTTGTCGAAAGTGGTCAATACAACAAAGCTTGGGAGGAGGTTCACCTTTTACCAGATCAAACTATCAAAGCTTTTT
>CAYFHZ010000391.1:0-3779 GCA_964342535.1 uncultured Bacteriovoracaceae bacterium
AAATTGTAACTACTTTTAGTATATATCAGAATATCTTTTACAAGCATTTTTTTCAGTGGTAGGTTTATCTTGTCTGGGCAACGTCTTGAAAAGTACTTGCCTTCAAAAAAATCAAAAACTTGTATAAATGAACGAAATTAATGAATGTTGAATGGTCACAAAACTCCACAGAGTATAAAAAGCATTTGATTTCAAAGATTTTTCTAAAAATTTTAAGGCGATACGAACTTTCGTGTCGCTACATTTTGTACCGTGAATAATGTACAAATTACACACTTCTTGCATTTACGCATCGCGCTCTAAGCTGTATGCTAGTTATGATTAATAAGGAATTGAAGTGAATGTTAAAGAAATAGTCCTAAAACAGATAGAGGAGTACAACAATCAAGACATTGAAAAGTGTCTTGCGTATTGCGACGACCAGATTGAAGTATTACTCCTTCCAGATAATGAATCTCTTTTTAAAGGTAAAGACATTCTAAGGGGTCATCTAAAATCTTCTTTTGCAACTGAAGACTTCGAGGAAGTTGAAGTATTAGAGGTTATTACTCTTGGTGATTATGTAACCACAGTCGAAAGAAAAACTAAAAAATCTACTGGAGAAAGTAGATCGCTTTTAATTACATATTTAGTAGAAGACTCTCTTATAAAGACTATGTGGGCTGCTAGATCGGGACTGTAGATAATTTTGTGTTTTAGACTTAATGAGTCATTCAAGTCAAACTTATAACTACAGGAGTTTGATTATGAACACAGAAAAACAACCCCAAAATCCGCTTGCTAACATTCAAAGTCTTGATGATTTATTCACTGAGAATGGAGTCATCCAGAATCTTGTCAAATCCACAATAGAGACAATTCTTAAAGGTGAGCTTGAGGATCATCTTGGCTACTCTTACCGTCAAAAGAAAGTACAATCCTCGAATCGCCGTAATGGCAGTTACCAAAAGGCCATTAAAACTTCTGCTGGTAAGGTTAAGGTAGACATTCCAAGGGATCGTGAAGGCACTTATGAGCCTAAAATCCTGCCTAAATACGAAGGCATTAATTCAAAACTTGAGGAATCAATAATCTCCCTTTATGGCAAAGGCATGACTACCAGAGAGATTTCATCTCACCTTGAGGAAGTGTATTCAGGTATGGAGATTTCTGCTTCCATGATTTCAAAGATTACTGATAAAATTTTGGATTCGGCCAAAGAATGGCAGGCTCGACCACTTGACGAGGTTTATCCCATCATATTTTTTGATGCCATACATTTTAAAGTCAGAAAAGATGGGAAAATTATCTCAAAAGCCGCCTATGTATGTCTAGGAATCAATAGTGAGGGGATTAAGGATATTTTAGGTATTTATATTGGGGAAAATGAATCCTCAAGTTTCTGGTTATCAGTTTTAACAGACCTACAAAACCGTGGTGTCAAAGACATTCTCATCTCTTCAATAGATGGATTAAAAGGCTTTCCTGATGCTATTAAGACTATTTTTCCCAAGACCGAGATTCAAACCTGTATTGTCCATCAGATAAGAAACTCCCTCAAGTACGTCGGCTCAAAGTTCCAAAAAGAGTTCATGCAAGATTTAAAGCCAGTCTATCAAGCTGCCACTGAAGAATTGGCCATCGAAAATCTGAACCATCTTGCTGCCAAATGGGAAGAACGGTACCCAGTTGTTATCAACTCGTGGAAAAATAATTGGGAAACGCTTTCGACGTATTTTAAGTATTCTGAGCCTATTAGAAAAATCATTTACACCACAAACATTATTGAAAATGTTCATCGTCAGATGAGAAAAGCGACAAAGAATCGTTCTGTCTTTCCAACGGACGACTCTCTTTTTAAACTTCTTTATCTCGTTAGCAAGGAAGTTTCTAAAAAATGGAACACGCCCAAATGGAATTGGGGAACGGTTATTTCTCAGCTTTCAATTCATTTTGAAGGAAGAATAGTTTTGGATTTAATTTAAGTTTGGCCCTTCGGGGCCATTTTATTACTCATTATCTAGGCAGAATATCAGAATGTTGAGTAATAGCTATTTTTGTATCTCTTTAAGCCAAGCAGTAATATTTCCAAGGCAGCAGCCTCCTTGTGGATTGCTGGTTTCACAAAAACAACCTGGGTCTTGCATTTTAGCTTTGACGTCATCCAAAACGGTCGAATTACCAGTAGTTATTATTTCATCAAGTACAGACTGTCTTGTATGTCCAAAACAGTAACAAACATTTACATCAAGTGCCTTATCCTTAAGAGTCGTTTTTACTGAAAGTTCTTCTTTGGTAAAAAAGTGAGTCTTATCTACTGAAAAGTAAACAATTTCACATTCTGAATTTTTGCAAAACTTATAAATGCTCTCTTCTTTTATTTTGCTTTTATAGCAATCCTTTAATAGAGTTTGAGGGGTCACAATTGAGACTTTAACCCCTTTGTTCAGGCACTTGGGGCAGCTAAAATCAGTACTTGATACTTCTATATTTTGTTTTTTATTTTTAGCATCACAACATCCCATAATAACCTCTAAGATTCACAGGCCTTCTTCGTATGATTTCTGTCTATGAAGACTTTAAACTCTGTCACACTCTCAATTGTTTTTGTAACATCGCAATCAGTTGTACTTTTTTTATAATTTTTTTTCTCAAACCTTAGGGTCGCTTCTCCGACTTTAATATCTTTGTCAGCGATTTTAAGTTCTGTTGATTTATTAAGAACGGTCTTTACCCCGACAATGCAACCTCCACAAGTCATTCCTTTGACAAAATACTTCTTTGAAATCAAGTCCTTGGCATCAATATTTTTTCTATCTTTTGCGTTACATGAACTTTCTAAAACTAAAAGAATTATAATAAATAAGTTTTTCATATTTTAACTCCTAAACGAGATAAACACTCCAATAAGGAAATGTTAAAAAAGAAATGATTAATATTGTTGAAAACCATAAAATTCTTTTATTCCAAGCATCAGATTTTGGATTAGCACAGTAGCTACCATCTTCACACTCACTCGCAGGCTTCTTTTTATAGGTGAAATAAAAGCCAAGTCCTAATAATGCCAAAGTGAAAATCGTAATGATTGGCCTATACGGTTCCATCTTAGCTAGAAGACCTGCACTAGAAACTCCAAGAACAGCAAAAACAATAGGCCCAATACAACAGGCTGAGGCAATAAGAGAAGCTATAATACTTCCGAGCAATGTTGCCTTTTGTGCTTTATTTTCCACTTTTACTACCTCCAAGAAGCTCTAAAAAATGACAAGGTTCATTTGAATTGGTTTCTTCACATTTACTAGAGACTTTTTTTAGGGCCTTTTTGATTTTTTTAAGCTCTATTATTTTACGTTCAACATCACCTTCTTTTTCTTTTATCTTTTCTAGGGCCAAAGAGCATTTACCACTGTTGTTGAACTGGATTTCAAGAAACTCTCGGATTTCATTCAAAGTAAATCCAAGCTCTTTTACAGATTGAATAAAGTTTAACGTTTTCAGTGCAGTGTTACCGTAATAGCGATAACCACTTGATGAGCGAGATTCTGGTTTTAAAAGGCCTTTATCTTCGTAAAATCTGATGGTATCTATTGTGGCTCCTGCCACTTTTGATAATTCGCCAATTTTATAAAGATTGCTCATCTATTGCCTCCACTAATTACATTATAAAACATGGAGTATAGACCAGACTCAAGACTTTTTATAGGCTATAAATATTGAAAATAACTGAGAGGCCTTAAATATTTTATTTTAAAGTATATAGCACTAATCACATTTGATTGACAGTTTTGGTAAAAGCCTAT
>CAYFHZ010000392.1:0-3770 GCA_964342535.1 uncultured Bacteriovoracaceae bacterium
TTTTTTCCCTTAGTAATCGTATTGATTATAAGTTGAACATTGCCTTCTTTAATTTCATCTAGAAGATCTCTATCGGCCCTTCCAATTTTATTTACTTCAACTACTGGTAAATTATTATCTCGTAGTAATTGTGCAGTTCCTTTAGTTGCAAGAAACTTAAAGCCACAGTGATAAAACCTTTTAAGCATTGGAAGTGTTTCTTTTTTGTGTTTGTCTGCAATGGTTACTAAAACGGTCCCTAGGTGTGGTAATTTAATCCCTGCAGATTGAAAAGCTTTATACAGTGCCTTTTGCATAGTTGTATCTCTACCCATGGCCTCTCCAGTTGATTTCATCTCTGGGCCTAGTGCTGAATCAACATCTCTTAATTTTGCAAAGCTAAAAACAGGTGCTTTTATTGAAATAATTTTTTCTTCTTCTTGCATACCTGTTTGGTACCCCTGTTCTTGAAGTGAGATACCTAGAATAGCTTTTGTCGCTATGTTTGCCATGGGCACTCCAGTTACTTTACTCAAGAATGGAACTGTTCTGGAAGCTCTCGGGTTGACTTCTAGTACATATGCTTTTTCTTTTTTTATAATGTATTGCAGGTTAATAAGTCCTTTGACTTGGAAGGCCGTTGCAATTTTCACTGTTGTATCAATTAAGTCTTTTTTTATTTTTTCTGACAGGTTTTGTGGAGGATATACAGCAAAGGAATCGCCTGAGTGCACTCCAGATCTTTCAATATGCTCCATTATTCCTGGAATAAAAACAGTTTCACCATCACAAATAGCATCTACTTCTACTTCAACTCCAATCATGTATCGATCCATTAGCACAGACTGTCCTGGCCATACTCTCATGGCAAATTTCATATATTCAACAAGTTCTGACTCTTCGTAGACAATTTGCATGGCCTGTCCACCAATTACATAAGATGGTCTTAACATGAGAGGGTACTCAAGTTCTTTTGCTTTGGTTACTGCATCCTCAATGTCCGTAACACTTGTCCCAATTGGTTGTGCAATTTCTAGCTCTTTCAAAGCTTTTTCAAATCTTTCACGATTTTCAGCAAGGTCTGTTGAATCAAAATTAGTTCCAAGAATAGTAACACCTGCTTGATCAAGAGAATTGATGAGGTTAATTGCAGTTTGACCTCCAAACTGACAAATAACTCCACGAGGTTTTTCAAAGTCCACAATATTGAGAACGTCCTCTAATGTTACAGGATCAAAATAAAGATTATCTGAAACATTAAAATCAGTACTTACTGTTTCTGGATTATTATTAATAACAATTGCTTTCAATCCCATTTCTTTAATGGCCTTGATCGCATGAACTGTTGCATAATCAAACTCTACACCCTGGCCAATTCTGATGGGTCCTGATCCTAGTACGAGCACTGATTCACTATTATCTTGTACCACTTCATTATCATCTTCGTAACAGGAATAGTAATATGGTGTATGTGATTCAAACTCAGCAGCACAGGTATCTACAATTTTGAAGACAGGGTTTACACCCATATCTTTTCTTTTCTTTCTAAAATCAATTTCTGACATATCAAGTGTACGAGCTAAGTATGTATCAGAAAAGCCTAACTGTTTAAGATATTTAAGTTCATCATAGTTAATTGACTTTGTTATGAGCGCTTCAGCTTTAATAATATTTTCAATCTTTTGTAAAAACCATAAATCTATTTTGGTACGTTCGTGAATATCTTGAATTGTCGTTTTTTCTCTAATGAGGTGTGAGACTTCAAATAATCTTTCATCGGTAGGTGTAGAGATACTTTCAAGAATCTCAGATTGACTTAATTCATTATTTGGATCTAGAGTTAGATGATCTCTTTTTATTTCAAGTCCTCTCACACTTTTAAGCAGTGCTTCTTCAAAAGTTCTTCCGATTCCCATGACTTCACCAGTGGCCATCATCTGAGTTCCTAGTCTTCTATCTGCAGAATGAAATTTATCAAATGGCCATCTCGGAATTTTTAAGACTACATAATCGAGGGTTGGTTCAAAGCAGGCATAAGTATTTTGAGTTATTGGATTAATAATCTCATCCATGGCATAACCAATGGCAATTTTAGTCGCAACTTGTGCAATAGGGTAGCCTGTTGCTTTAGAAGCGAGAGCAGAACTTCTACTGACTCTTGGATTGACTTCAATGACATAATACTGAAAGCTATGGGGATCAAGTGCTAACTGAACGTTGCAGCCACCCTGAATTTTTAATGCTCTTACCATTTTCAATGAAGCATCTCTTAACATCTGATGATCACGATCACTCAGTGTCTGAGCCGGAGCAACAACAATCGAGTCTCCTGTATGAACCCCAACAGGATCAAAATTTTCCATATTACAGACTATAATACAGTTATCTTTTCTATCTCTTACAACTTCATATTCAATTTCTTTAAAGCCAGCGATACTTTTTTCCAATAAACATTGAGTTATGGGAGAATTTGATAGACCACTTTTTACAATCTTTTCAAATTCTTCTTCATTCTTAGCAATACCACCTCCAGTTCCTCCTAGAGTAAAAGCAGGTCTAATGATTAAAGGTAATCCGACTTTTTCTTTAAATAATCTAGCTTCTTCAATACTTGTAATCGTTTGACTTTCAGGTACAGGTTCACCAAGTTCCTTCATGAGCTGTTTAAACTGTTCTCTGTCTTCAGCTTTTTCAATTGTTTCTAAATTAACACCCAATAACTCTATACCTTCTTTTTCAAAAAAACCTTCTCTCGCAAGATTAAGTGCTAAATTTAACCCTGTTTGTCCTCCTAAAGTGGGTAGTACGGCATCAGGACGCTCTTTAATAATTACTTTTTTTAGAAAGTCTGGAGTTAATGGCTCTAGGTAAACCTTATCAGCAACTTCTTTATCAGTCATGATCGTTGCTGGATTTGAGTTAATAAGTATGGTTTCAATTCCTTCTTCTCGTAAAGCTCTTAAAGCCTGTGTTCCAGAGTAATCAAACTCTGCTGCTTGGCCAATAATAATTGGACCAGATCCAATAACGACTATTTTTTTTAGATGTGTTTTTTTAGGCATTTGAGACCTCATTTTGCATATAGGCTAAGAATTGATCGAATAAGTATTTTGTATCATTCGGCCCAGGACTAGCTTCTGGGTGATATTGAACAGAAAAACTTGGTTTGGATTTATGTCGTAACCCTTCAATCGTTTTATCGTTAAGGTTGACTTGTGTGACTTCGAGTTCAGTTCGTGAAATAGATTCTTCTGTTACGCAATAACCATGGTTTTGGGATGTAATATAAGTTCTATCAGTGATGAAATCCTTCACAGGATGATTTCCACCTCTATGACCGAATTTCATTTTCTCAGTATCAGCTCCATTTGCTAAAGCAAATAACTGGTGCCCCATACAAATAGAAAAAATGGGAAATTTCTCCTGTAGTTTTTGGATATTTGGAATCACGATATCTGAAATACTTTTGGGGTCACCTGGACCATTTGATAACAATATACCTTGAGGATTAAGTGTCTCAATCTTTTCATAGCTGGTATTGTAAGGAACAACGATAACATCACATCCTCTTTTGAGAAGTGATTCTAAAATATTCTTTTTATACCCAAAATCTATGAGTACAACTCTTGTGCCTCCATTAGAAGGGAAGTGAGAAATACTTTTTGTAGAAACTTTTTCAATTTGATCAGATGCTAATTCTTGTTTAAATAATTCTAGCTTTTGATTTTCGGTTAACTCTGTAGGAGAAATAAGTGACTTCATTGTTCCTTGAGTTCTTATAAACTTCACTA
>CAYFHZ010000393.1:0-3732 GCA_964342535.1 uncultured Bacteriovoracaceae bacterium
AATAATGGTAATAGTGAATGTAATTATTACAACGATTAAAACATCATTTACTGCTAATTTAGGAAATTCTAAATTATGACATATTAAAAAGGTATGCTAAACGAGAGGTAACTAGATTTTTTGACGGTGAAGAACTGATTTTCCAAGAGTTTTTCTTCTTCTCTTTTCAGCATTCTCACGTTTCTCTTTAGCTTTTTCAGATGGTTTTGCGTAAGATTCACGGGCCCTGTAGTTTTTTACAATACCGTATGAGTCACACATTCTCTTAAATTTTCTTAAAGCTTTTTCAACTGGAAACCCATCTCCAATTGTAATTTTAAAGTTTTCAGAGTTTTTTTCACTCACATTAATCTCCTAATCTAGGTTAAATGATCAAAACATTATAACAGGTAAGTGCTATTCAGTTCAAGAGGAAGTAAAATTGCCACAAGTGTAAATATAATTAATTTAAACTTAAAGTTGTCAGAACGGGATAATGATCACTTGGAAGTTTCAACTTTTCCTCTCTACTAATAGGAAAGTCTGTTCTTTCCACTCCATTAAAGTCTAAAACACAAGTTTGTGGCAGTAAATATTGATGGAGTTCAGAACCGAGAAGGCAATAATCGAGTTGCATGGGATTTAATTGTTTGTGTTTATCAAAATAACAATAGGTAGATCTGTCATAAAAATCTTTATTGAGAACTTCAAATACATCTTTCATTTTAAGTTTATTAATTAAAGGTTTCAGCTCTTCTTCTGTCTGTTCCTTATAAATAATTCCATTAAAATCACCGCTTAGAATAGACCTATTTTGTTCAAATGGAGGTAATTTTTTGATTATTTTGATAATTCTTTTCACTTCAATTTCTCTTTGGCTTCGTCCTTCAAAATCTTTTCCGCTTTTATTTAATTTCGACTTAAGATGGGTCAAAAAGATGTGGTACTTTTTTTGTTGGTACTTAAATGTTATCTGCTGAAGCCCACGGGCAAAATCTTTGTGGTTGTGGAATTGAGAACATACTCCTTTCCATCTTTGATGAGCAAGAACACCGATATCGATACCTCTATCAGAGTTTGATGGAGAGTGAAAAATATTATAAGTTGATTTTAAAAAATATCTATTAAGGTTCTCAAGACTTTCTCGCCCTGCCACTTCGGTAAAAAGGCAAAAATCAGGATTAATCTTTAAGATTAAATCTGAAATGGCCATGACTTTTTGAAGCTCTTTATTGGGGTTAAAACTTGCTGTAAGTTGTTGCCAATGTGGTTCAGTATAATTGCGAAGATTTTTACTTTCACTATATTTATCTAGAAAGATAAAGAAATCTTGAAGATTCCAAACAAGTATTTTAACAAGCATTTAGGGCTTAAAGTACGAAACCCAAAGGCACTGCAATAGTAAGAGCAGCTGCTCCTATAATTGCTAAACCAACGAGAAGAGATGCAATAGGCTTTAAAATTAAATTCATTATAACCAACCTTTCAGAATTTACTTTTTTCATTTTATCAGTATCTTTATAAAGTGTCCAAATAAAGCCAAAAAGGTCCTTTCTATGACAAAATTTATAAGTTTTTTATTTTTACTTATAACTCCATCACTTTATGCTCAAGAAAAAATTCTTATACTTGGTGATTCTTTAACAGAAGGACACAATTTAAATGAAGAAGATAGTTTTCCTTCTCAACTTCAAGACATATTGAACAAGGAATACAGAAAAAAAAAATTTAAAGTGATTAATGGAGGAGTTTCTGGATCAACTACAGCGTCAGGTCTTTCACGGCTAAAGTGGTTTATGAAAGCTAAACCAAAGGTCATGGTACTTGCCCTAGGTGCAAACGATGGCCTTCGTGGAATAAAACTAGAAGGTTCTGAGAAAAACCTAGAAAAAATAATATCAACAGCTCAAGCAAATAAAATTATTGTTGTAATCGCTGGAATGAGAATTCCTCCAAACTATGGAGAGAATTATACTAAAAAATTTCAAGAACTTTACATAAAACTAGCAAAAAAGTTTAAAATAAAACGTATTCCATTTCTACTAAAAGATGTAGCAGGAAAAAAAGAACTTAATTTGGCAGATGGAATTCACCCTAATAAACAGGGCTATACCATTGTCGCCAAAAACGTATTTACAGTACTTAAGGAAGTATTATGATTGAATTTAAAGATGTTGATAAAAGCTATAAACAGGCCACAAAATCAATTCATGTTCTTGAAAAAATAAATTTTAAATTAGATGAACAAGGCATTATTGCATTAGTTGGTAAGTCAGGCTCAGGAAAATCTACATTTCTCTCTTTATTAGCTGGTTTAGATAAGCCTAGTTCAGGACAGATTTTAATCGACGGAGAAGAGATTTCATCTATGTCAGAGTCTGATGTAACTCAATTTCGTGCCAAAAACATTGGTATTATTTTTCAACATTTTCACTTGATAGATCATTTTACTGCTTTAGAAAACGTAATGCTTCCCTTAGAAGTTCAAGAAGATAAAGAAGTTGAAAAAAAAGCAAAAGAAGCTTTAGGTTTAGTGGAACTTTCAGAGCGAATTCAACATTTTCCAAAACAATTATCTGGTGGTGAAAAACAAAGAGTTGCTATTGCAAGGGCCTATGTGACGAATCCTAAATTTATTCTTGCAGATGAACCAAGTGGTAACTTAGATCCTGAAACAGGAGAAAGAGTAATGCAAATTCTCTTTGAAACAGCTCGTAAATTGAACCAAACGGTAATTCTTGTCACTCATGATATGGAGCTTGCCGCTTTATGCGATCATCGCTATGAAATTAAAAACCATCAAATAGTGAAACTGGCATGATTTTAAAACTAGCAACAAGGGAATTTAAAAATAATATTAAATATTGGCTGTTCTTTGCGCTAAATCTTACAATTGGCCTTGTTGGCTTTACATTTATTTTACTATTTCGAGATAATGTGACAACAGCTCTAGAATCTAAAGCTCAGACATTACTTTCAGCAGATCTTGCTATTACTGGGCGAAGACAATTAGAAGGAGATGAAAAGCAATTAGTTCATAATTTTATAAAATCATCAGTCAATAAAGAATCTCATCTTACAGAACTATATTCTATGGCCAGCGCTGAGAATGGGCAATCGAGGCTTGTCCTGATAAAGGTTATCGATGAAAACTTTCCACTTATTGGAAGTATTGAAATGGGTTCAAATGAGACATTCTCCCAATCTTTTTGGGAAAAAAATTCTAAAGAGCCCCAAGTGATCATATCCCAAGAAGTAGCACAACAATTTGATTTAAAAGTACTTGATACTTTAACTCTAGGTAAGACTAAGTTTAAAATTTCTCATTTGATACAAGAAGATTCAACTTCATCAGTACGTGGGTTTAGTTTAGCTCCTCATCTTTATATTCATAAGAAATTTGTAGATTTAACGGGGTTGATATCCTTTGGTACAGTAGCTTGGTATACTGATTTTTATCTTTTAAATAAAGATAAAGAATTAGACTTTTATAAAGATGAACTTCAAAAAATTGTTACAGACCCTGCAATAAGTGTAAAAACTCCAAAAAACTCTAATGCACAACTCTCAAGAGTTATTGGCTATTTAACAGATTATTTAGGTTTGATTGGAGTTGTAGCTCTTTTAATTTCTTCAGTTGGGGTTTCTTACCTCTTTCAAAATTATTTGTTCGAAAGACTCAAGCAAGTAGGTATTTTAAAATCTTTAGGTGTCTCAAGAAAAGATATTATCTCAAGCTTTATGATTTTAGTT
>CAYFHZ010000394.1:0-3712 GCA_964342535.1 uncultured Bacteriovoracaceae bacterium
CATCTACCAATGAGCAGTTTTATTTACGAGATTATTGACTATGTGAACTCTACTACTCCTTTCATATTTGCAATGGATATTGCATCTGGTATTGAAGGTGATAGTGGTATGGTGCAAGGAAATGCAATTAAAGCTGATATCACTTTGGCCATTGGGTTTCCCAAACTGGGACATTATGTAACTCAAGGGCCTCGTTATAGTGGTGAAGTTATTGTTCTTAATGTTGGATTACCTAAGAAATTTGAGAATGAAGGGGATAAGTTTCTCTTGCAACCTGAACATATGCTTGACCTTGTCAATCCAAGAGATAAATTTGGAGATAAGAAAGTCTTTGGCCATTCTTTGGTTATTGGAGGCTCTCATGGTCTTGTTGGAGCTCCTATCCTCGCAGCAAAAGCGTCTTTAAAAGTGGGCTCTGGCCTTGTTACTGTAGCTACTTGGGAGCCACAATACAACGAACTTACTTCTCGAGTCATTCCTGAAATTATGACAGGTTATATATCTCAAGATCCCAAGGGGTGGGATAGATTAATTAAAGATCTCAATAAGTACTCATCTGTTGTTGTTGGCCCTGGTCTCGCACGAACTGAAACTGCTAGAAGACTTGTTTTAGAAATTTTAAATAATTTTGATGGACCGGTAGTTATTGATGCTGATGCTATACATGTTTTGAAAAAAGAAGAGGATAAGCAAGCTTTTAAGCTTAGAAATGCACCAACGATTCTAACTCCACACTTCGGAGAGTTTGCACAATTTGCTGGTATTTCTTATGATGAACTTTCTCAGAAACCAGTTTATTATCTACAATCATTAGTTGAATCTATAAATTGTACAGTTGTACTCAAGGGGCCCTGTACTTACCTAGGTACCACTGACGGAAGTGTCTATTTTAATTATTCACCAAATGACGGTATGGCCACTGGTGGAGCGGGGGATGTTCTTGCTGGTATGATTGGCGGTCTACTTGGACAAGATCCACAAGTTCAACATAAATCTCCCCTTATTACAAGATACGAAGCTTTTAATAGAACAATAGCGGTTGCCCTATATCTTCACTCTACTGCGGGTTATTTCGCATCCGAACAGTATGGAGTTAGGGCGATGAGTGCTCAAAGTCTTATTGATAGTTTCTCTGAAGCATTTTCATCGCTGGAAAAAGATTTTGATAAAGCCTATAAGGAATTATAAGTGATACAAAAAGAAATAAGATCTTGGAAAAAAGTTTTTGAAAATGATTTAAACTATATCGTTTATGAGCTTAAAGAACTTGTGACAACACCTACGCTCATTTTACTAGAAGGACCTATGGGGGCGGGTAAAACGACTTTTGCAAAAGCCTTTATTACATTAGAAGGTGATGAAAGTATGAGTCCTAGTTATTCTGTAGTAAATGAAACTCGAAACGTTGTCCATGCTGATTTTTACAGATTGAAATCTAGGGAAGAAATTATACATTTAGAATTAGCTCTTTACTTGGAAGGAAAAAAATATTTATTTGTAGAGTGGGGAAAACAACATTTTACGAGTTTATTAAAAGAATTACCTGAGAATTTTCATTTATATCTTATGGAACTTTCAATTAATGAGAGTTCTCAAAATGATATACAAACTAGAAATTTTACTCTGTTTGAAGTTTCTGAATCTTAAGTTATATTAACTGAATTAATCAGTCGGCAATTATTTCCAGTTTTTCATCTTGTCTTGAAACTGTAAACTTTCAATAAAAATCTCGTAATTTTAGGTAGTTATGATCCATTTTTAATGTAAGAAGATTTTTAGGAATCTTTAGTAATAAACAGTTGACGTCAACAACTAAAACGGGTGATACTTTTAAAAGAGATATTTGTTCGGAGCAATTACGTCAGATATCTTGGGGATCAAAGGAAGTGAAATTCCCAATAAACAATAAAAATATTGATTCAGATTATGGAGGATGACAAATGAGATTAACATCAAAAGGACGTTACGCAGTTAGGGCCATGCTTGATTTAACATTCAATTCGAATGGAAATCCAGTAAGACTTCAAGAGATTTCTTCTCGCCAAGCAATTTCACTACATTACTTAGAGCAACTTTTCAGAAAATTGAGAACTGGAAGAGTTGTTAAGTCTGTTAGAGGACCAGGTGGTGGATACATTCTTGCTAGAAGTATGGATGAAATATCAGTTAAAGATATTCTTGAGTGTGTTGGTGAAAATATTAATCCTGCTAGAGATATTTCTGGACTTCCAAGTTCTGGAGTAGAAGTTAAAACAAATGAAGGTGAAACAACGAAAGTAAACACTACTGAGTTTAGTTTAACTAGAGGATTTTTTGAAAACTTAGGTATTCTTATGCAAGAATATTTAACAACAACTACACTTGGTGATCTTTATAGAAAAGGTAGAGAAGCTGGAGCTACAGAAACTGCAAATACAGCAATTAATAATATTGCTGCAGCATCTATTGCAACAGAAACTCAGGCAACTGAAATTTCTTCAGTTATCAGACCATCAATTGGTGAAGTTAATCAATAATAATTGATTTGGCCATTTTATCTGTAATAAGTTAAATAGATCCTATGGCCACATATAACAGTTTTTATTTAGATTATAATAGTACATCCCCATTACACCAAAGTGTTATCAATGCTTTTAGTAATGGGGATATTTTGTTTGCAAATGTATCCTCACAACATAATTTAGGAAAAAAATCATCCGCTTTTATATCCCAAATTAATAACTTCTTATTTAACTATTTTCAGGTTTCACAAAAAGAATATAAAATTTTTTATCACTCAGGTGTGACTGAAGCAGTTAATACATTTTTTAATGGTTCAAAATACGCCATTTGTTCTGTAACTGATCATCCTTGTGTTAAAAATGTCGTAGAAAGTGTTGAAGATCAACTTTACTTAAATGTTAAAGCAGATGGCCATCTTGACTTGCAAAATATAAATAAAAGATCAAATGAATTCAAATCACAAAGTGTTCATATTAATTTAACCCTCGTTCATAATGAAACAGGTGTGGTTTTGAATTTGAGTGATCTAAAAAAAAATTAAAGAAATTTTTCCTCATTCTTTTATTCACCTTGATGCAGCTCAATTTGTTGGAAAATCTCCTTATACTATTTTTACGAATGGTTTTGATATGGTGAGCTTTTCAGGGCATAAATTTGGGGCGTTAAAAGGTATTGGATTTAGTTTTGTTAAAAAAGACTTTAAGCTAAATCCTTTCATTATTGGTGGAGGACAGCAATTTGGTTTACGATCCGGAACCATAAACTCTGATGGGATACAAAGTATCTACTTTGCCTTAAAAGATAGAAATTTGGTAAAAGAGTATGAGGAAGTTTTAAAATTCAAACAAGAAATTGAGGTCATACTTCAACAAAATAAAAATATAATTTTGATTGCTAATAAGAGTTCAAATACTATCTGCTTTATGCATAAAGAAAAAAAATCAGATGAAATTCTTATTCATTTCGATATGAACGGGTTATATGTGAGTGCTGGTTCAGCTTGCTCTGCTGGTAGTTTTCAAAAGAGCGAAACTTTAATTGCCATGGGCTTTGAAGCTACAGCAGATCATAATATAAGAATAAGCCTAGGGCATGAATCACTTAAGGATCAAGAACAAATTAAGGAATCCATTTTTAGAGTTTTGGCCAAATTGTGAGAGATTTAAAAACATCACTTATTGGTTCTTTACCATTTCTTGAAGTTGATGAA
>CAYFHZ010000395.1:0-3704 GCA_964342535.1 uncultured Bacteriovoracaceae bacterium
TTCAGCTGGTTCTTCAGTTGTTTCTTCAGCTGGTTCTTCAGTAGTTTCTTCAGTAGTTTCTTCAGTTGTTTCTTCTTCAGTAGTTTCTTCTTTCATTTCCTCTGTATTTTCTTCTTGATAATTTTCTTCCATCATAAATACCTCCTAAATAGGATATTCAGAAAATTTCATTGAAGTTTATAAAGATTACCGTACAAAAACATATAATATTATAATACTTTAATTTGAATTTTTTATATAAAAATAAATAAAACAAATTAAATTTTGTCTTTTTTAATCTTTGCAACAAAAAAACCGTCAGTGTTATTGTCTTGTGGCCAGATCCTTAGACATTTCTTTATTGATTTATCATACTCTTTTCCTTCAAACTCTAATACTGGATTACTTGTTTTTATATTCAAATTTATCTTTTGTAATTTTGCATCATTAAAATTTTTTAGTAAATAGTCAATTACACCTTCGTTCTCTTCTGGTTCTAATGTACAAGTTGAGTAAACTATAGTTCCACCAGGTTTTAAATTATTAAATGCAGTTCTTATTAATTGCTTTTGTGTTCCAGCTATTCTTTTTACCGAATTTGGATTCCATGTTTGTACAGTATAAGGAGATTTCCTTAATGTTCCAATCCCAGAACATGGGGCATCTAAAAGTATTTTATCAAATTGTAGACCTTTAAAAAATCTACCTTCTTTCATTGTCATTACTACGTTAGTTATTCCAGATCTTTGAATATTTGCAGATAAGGATTTCATTCTATCTATCTTAATATCATTAGCTATTATTAATCCTTTATTCTTCATCATTGCAGCCATTTGGGTAGTCTTTGAACCTGGTGATGCAGCTATATCCAGTACAAAATCTCCAGGCTTTGGATTTAATACTAAAGGAGGTATCATCGATGAAGCCTCCTGAATATAGATATAACCTAACATGTATTCTTTTAAATTTCCAACAGCTATCTTTTTTGTATCTTTTATAAGAAATCCTTCCTTGCACCAAGGTATCGGTTCTAATTCAAATATCTTTTCCAATCTTTCCTTAATATCTTGAACTTTTGCTTTTAATGTGTTTACTCTAAATGATTTTCTTACTGACATACAACTAAATTCTTCAAATAATTCCAAATCTGTTAATTTAGAATATCTTTCTATAAACTTATCTTTGAATTTTAACATAGATAAAACAAATTGTTGTTGTTTTTATATCTTTTTATTGAAAGTTTTAAATATCTGGCCCCATTCTTTAATTTATGGATATGAGATTCAAAAGGGGATATATAGTATACAAAAATAATAAATCTAATTTTGTTACTGTCGCTCCACACTCTGGACCAGCATTAGAAAATCCCACATCTAGAGATGATAATTCTGAAACAGTTGGTAGTAAGTGTTGGAATAGGTTTGGAGGCAAATTTGTAGTATCAAACATGCCAAGAAATAGAGTACTAGGAATAGATTTCAATAGAGACATTCCCTCATTGAATGAAGCTGTTGGAGCTTATGATATCTTTGTAAAAAATCAGGATCTTGAAGCAATTAATTCTTTTCGTAAAAAATATGGATGGGTCTCAAAAAATGAGGGAGATTATTATGACAAACTGAGCATCTATCAAAATTTTTGGGCAGATGTAGACTCTGGAAATCCAATAGTTTTCTTACATCGGGCATTTCCGAGAATAAAAGCAATTCCTAGTATAATAGATATAGTTACGTTTAAAGATGAAGGTACGAATAAGAATAAGATTAGAAGAATTGTTGATGACCTAAATAAAGAGTATGCTCCATTGATGAAAAAATTGGAATATGACTACAAGAAGATGATATTATTTGAAGAAAAGAGACTAATCTATAATACTATTAAAACATTTAAAACATTTAATATTTCTAAAATAAGAGGCGAAACAAGAGATGGGATAATGAAGGACATTGAAAAAATTCGAGAATATGCAGACGAAAACTTTATCAGAGCTTTATCTCAAAACTTTAATCCAGATACATTTCTTGCAGCCGTTGATAATTCTCTAAAAAATTCTCCTCCTCCAAGAATCACAATTGAAAATGTATTTAATGGATCTCTTGCATTAGGTCCAAAAAGAAAATTATTCCCAACAACTAAAACAATCTTAGAAATTGAACCAAGTAGATTTATGAATTTTTGGTATCCAGAAACTGTTGCAGAAATAATAGGCAAATTATTGAAAAGGATTGATGAATAATATGCGAGGACCGGGGCTCGAACCCGGGTCACAACGTTGGCAACGTCATATTCTAACCACTAAACTATCCCCGCATTTAAAATTATAAATAATCGCATAATTTAAATAATTTGTGATTTATTCTAAAATTCATGAACTATTATGATGAGATTGCTGAAGGATATGATGAACTACACGAAGAAGAACAAACAAAAAAAGTTAACCTGATAATAGAACTTTTGAATATCTCTGATGAAAGTATATTGGATGTAGGATGTGGAACAGCTTTTTATTCTGAGCTATTTACTAACTATACTGGAATAGATAATAGTGAAGGAATGTTAAAAAGAGCTAAAGCAAATGTTTTCTTTGGAGAAGCAGAAAATTTACCTTTTGAAGATAAAAGGTTTGATACTGTGATAAGTGTTACTGCAATCCAAAATGTTGATGATTATGAAACTGCAATAAATGAGATAAAAAGAGTTGCTAAAAATAAAATTGCTATATCTGTTTTAAAAAAATCTGAAAAAATTGAAAAGATAAAAGAATTATTAAGTGATTTTGAAACTTATGAAGAAGATAAAGATATAATTTTTTATAAATTAATCAAACATACTGAATAATCCAGATTTTTTCTCTTCTTTTTTTTCTTCTTTTTTTGGTTCAGATGAAGAAATTACTTCCGATTTTTCATTTGATTGAGTTAATGGTTGATCAAAATCTATTTTTGAAGGTTTTGAAATAACTTTACTTTTTGGTTGTTCATCAGTTTTTCTTGCTTCAACTTTTGCTTGTTGTAATTCTCTTAATATATTTACTTTACCTTGTGTTTCCGATTTAACTGGAACTTTCCTATTAGAAGCTAATGAATTTACTGCAAATGCTTTCTCATCTCTTTTTATCTTTGCTTTATCTATATCTCTTAAAATTCTCTTCTTTAAGTCTTTTATATTCTCTTCTTCCTTTCCATTCTTTAAGTTTTGTTTATGTGAAGATATTTTTTCTTTTATCTTTGCAGTTTTACCTTTTGTAAATTTCTTATCTCTCTTTCTCTCATTATCTGTCTTTTTTGAATATCTAATTCTATAACTTAAACTTAATGCACCAACTATAAATAATATGAATAATACATATGTTGATGTTAAGGAAGGTGAACTTCCAGATGAATGTACAACTTCACCAGTTACTCCGATTAAGAAGTCTTTAAATTTGTCAAAAACTCCTCTTGTATCAGAGATTGATATGTCAAAAGATTGATTTGTATTTAATATATTTATATTAAAATCTCCAGATGGAATCTCTTTGTAAAGTTCTACATGCATTATCTCATCAGGATTCAAATTTGTTCTCATGTAAAGTGTTTCAATAAATTCTTCATTCTCAATAACTTCAATTTCAAATATATCTTTATAGTCTACATTTCCTATGTTTTTTATCTCTAATAATTGACCATTGAGTTTTACATCGAGTTCTTTTACAACCTCTACATTGAAATTTTTTTCTACTTTTA
>CAYFHZ010000396.1:0-3700 GCA_964342535.1 uncultured Bacteriovoracaceae bacterium
ATTTCTGATTTAGATGTTACTTGATGAATATTCAGATTTTTTTCGTTCATGTAGATGACCCTTTTAATAGATTAATTGTATTGAATTAGATCATTGATTGCAAATTTTTTTATCTCTTTTCACTGATTTATCACTTCATTGATAAGATTTAGCGTAATAGTGTAACGGTAATTTTTGTCGATTCTTAGTAAACTCAATTGTCATCTTTTTGAATCTGTGGTTTAAATCATAGATTATTAAAAAGAAGAACTATGAATAAAATCAAAACCTTATATTATCAAATAGAGAAAATCCTCTCTGGTGTAAAATTTGCAGTTGTCATTATCAGCCTCTTTGCACTCTCACTGACAGTGGGTACCTTTGTAGAAAGCTATCATGGAACTGACTACGCTAATAGACTCGTATATAAATCATGGTGGTTTATTACAATTGAAGTCCTTATGTTTCTAAGCATTTTTATGGCCACAGTAGTAAGGCTCCCCCCTAAAAGACGGCTGTACGGATTTTATACAGTCCATGCCGGGCTCATGATTCTCTTTATTGGATCCTTTTTCACTTATATAAATGGAGTTGATGGATCTCTCCAGCTTCTCCCAAATACACCAGCTAGAAGTCTTTATGTTGAAGAAGACATTCTAAAAATCTCATATCCTAAAGAAAATAGAGTTATTAAATTTTCACTTCCATATTCATCAGGTCCAACCAAAATTGAGCAAGGCTTTAAAGAAATTAATGTCGTTGAATTTTTACCTTTTGCTGAAACGAATATTGAATGGCTACCCAAAAAATCTCCTGCAAATGGTGAACATAGCACACATTACCTTCTCTTTAATCCTAATTTTTCACAGGAAGTTACTTTATCACTTAGCCCTGAATCTGATTTTCAATCTTCAACCAAGATGGGCCTATTAAGCTTACACTATATGCCATCTCATCTTGCAGATTGTTTTGCTAAAAATAGTCCATCGGGCTTTATTGTATGGAATGTTGCAAATGGCAAATGTTATACCCCCGAGGAAAAAAAGTATGAGATGGGAGAGACCCAAAAGAAAACCAAATTTGTCCTGATCCCATTTGAAGATAGAATTCTTAAATTTTTTCCAGATTTTAGTCCGGTAGCGATTAAGGATGATCTCACTAAGGACACATCTACTCCATTTAGAATCCTTTCTAAAAATGTCTTCCAAGATAAACCTAATTTGTTTCTATTCGGCCCCAAAGTATCATTTTACTCCAAGTTCAAGAAAAAATGGCTCGTAAAAGATCTTAAGGAATCAATTGTGAGCCTACCGTGGATGAACTTTAAACTTAAATTAAAGCGACATGAAGAAGATCTTGTGGCCGCCATGATTCCAAGTTTTACTAAGCCAGTTCAAGATAATGGAAAAATGATCAAAGGGGAAATGAAGGCCGTAAAAATACAGATATATGGCCAAGATTATTGGGTAAGATCAGATGCACCTCTCCAACTAACGAATGGAAAAGCTCAAATGCAAATAGAGTTAACTCAAAAGGAAATGAAGCTTCCTTATCAGATTACTCTTGAACGGTTTAAAATGAATACAAATCCAGGAACAAATGACCCTGCTAGCTATGAAAGCTTCGTTCAATTATTAGATGGGAGAACAACCCAAGGTGTTATGAATCATCATGTATTTATGAATAATCCATTAAAATATGATGACTTTACTTTTTATCAATCTTCATATTTTCCCATAGGTGAAAATCAATTTGGATCTGTATTTAGCGTAAATTATGATCCCGGACGTTTCTTTAAATATTTAGGCTCTCTATTCATTGTTCTAGGAAGTATTTGGCACTACCTACTTAATCGTAGAAAAAAGGCAATTTTATGAAATTTATATCCATTTTAATACTTCTAATGCAAATCCCAACTAGTTTTGCACTAGATTGCTCATATTTCCAAGAAGACCTGCCAGTCTTAGCAGGAGGAAGAGTAAAACCATTCCTTGTTTTGGCCAATGAAAGTATCAAATTCTTAACTGGAAAGACTCAATATAAAGATCAAAAATCGACACTTACGTTTTGTAAAATTATGAGTGGAGAACTTGAAGATCTTCCTATTCTAGTTGAGCATATTGACTCTCAAAAATTCTTAGAGATTCCTGATGGAGATAAATTTACACCTGCCAGCGAGCTTCTTGCAAAAAAAATGGAAATACGAGCTGAAATAGTTGGAATGAAAGAGAATACCTCTTACAAGAAAGATCTTACAAAAGTGTTTTCTAGAATTAATACATACGAAAAAATAAAAGACGGAACCTCATTACAAATATATCAAGGTACAGCTCAAGAAACATCTGCAGATATTAATCTAAATGAATGGGTACATATATCAGAAGTTCTAAACAGTGCTGATCTTGGGCCAATCCTCAAGCAGTCATATCAAAACTATATTTCAGCGAATGGGGATCGTTTTTTACTAGAGCTTACTTTTGCTAAAACCCATATATTCAGTATCGCCTTACTCATAAGCCTTATTGCCATTTTCTTGCTTGTTCTTTTGAAGAACGTAAAAACTCCTCTTATCGTAACAGGTATATCCATAAGTATTCAACTTATTGGTATCGTTATGAGAATTATGATTTCAGGAAGGGCACCTATAACAAATATGTATGAAACAGTTATGTTTTCAGGCTTAGGTGCACTTATTCTCTCTCTTTGTATTTTCTATTTTAAAAGAGATAAACTCTTTATATTGGCCGGTGTTGGATATAATATTCTTTGTTTGTTCATGATGATGTTTGCTAATAATATGTTAAATAGCTCTATAAGCCCTTTAGTGCCGGTACTTAGAGATAATTTTTGGCTAAGTACACATGTAACAACGATTATTTTAAGTTATGCAGCTTTGGCCCTAAGTTGGATGGCCGCAAATATTACTCTTTATAAACTCGTAAAAAAGAGCCTCACAAAAAAAGACTACCGCTATTACCAAGACCTTATATATACATGTATTAAAGTAGGTATTATTCTACTTTCAGCAGGAATTATTTTAGGTGGAGTTTGGGCCGATTATTCATGGGGGCGTTTTTGGGGATGGGACCCAAAAGAGACATGGTCTCTTATTGTTCTTTTATTTTACATGGCCCTCGTTCACGGAAAATATAGTAATTGGGTGACTACTCATCGCTTTGTTTTAGCTGCTGCTGGTGGTTTTATGACTGTTATGATGGCATGGTTTGGGGTAAATTATATATTAGCATCAGGACTACATAGCTATGGTTTTTCTGAAGGTGGTGCTCTGTTTCTTGGTTCATTTTTTCTTATTCAAATAGCATATCTTGTCTTTTGTGCGTTTAAAGCCGACTTTAGGCCAAAAGATGCTTAGAATTTTCATTTTTTTATTATTAAGCTCTTGTGCCTCGACTCCGAATGATACATCTCATGAAGCTATAGTAAACCTTGCAACCACAAGCTATATTAGAGGTTGTATAGATGGTAAAAATGATATTTATAAAATTAAAACTAAGGGTAGACGCTTTGATAGGTGTAAAGAACTATCAAGAAAACATAAAATTGATTTAGAGCAAATATTTCAAACCGACTGACCTTAGTGGGGTAAAACATAAACAGTTCTATCACAAGCTAGCTATAAATTACCTGTAGTTTCAATGACTTACCAACTTAAACTTTCATCCTTCTTGCATTTAAAGCTGCATGAAAAGAAACTGCCCTA
>CAYFHZ010000397.1:0-3694 GCA_964342535.1 uncultured Bacteriovoracaceae bacterium
CCTGAAAACCCGCAAAATTGCGATTTTAAATTCAGATTTTTCTAATTTGAACTCATGAACAAAACCAAATTCATCACAATATTGACTATGAAGTTTATCATCTTTCACTTTGAAGCGACCTTGATCTCTCAGTGAGTAAAAAACCAGACATTCATCTTGGGCCAATTCAATATTAAACTCATTAAACACAATTTGAATTATTTCAATAATAGCAAAAACTTTTTCTTTTTTGGCTTTATCATTAACAACGAGATTTAAACCTTTAAGAAATTTACTAATTTTAAGTTCTGTGGCCGGGGCAGGCAAAGGTCGATTGTTTAACATCTTATGAACCGTCATTGATTCACTTAACAAAATAGTCAAAGCTTGAATATTTTTTATTTCAATCGACTCAATAATTTTTTCTTTAATACTCATTTACTACTCTTTACTATAGATTATAACAAGTGATCTTCCACGATCTCTTTTTCCATCCTCGCTGGCAAGACCCGTATTTATAACGATGTCACCCAAGTCATTCATTGCAATATTTCCACCGAAGGGAATATGTGGACCGTAGCTTACCAAAAAGTTCTCATGTCTAGTATGAATAATACTATTCTGTGAAAAAATTTTCTTTGATTTATGTCCATCAGAGATAAAAACGGAGGCATTTCCACTTATATCATGGGCCCTAAACGCAATCAGTCCTTTGTTATTTAGAACAGCAGAGAAGTAATCAAGGGCAGCAATGTCATCTTCTCCTTCAATGGCAATTGTGTGATAAGTACCATTCTTAAAAAGAATTAAATGAGTCTTCCCCTCGGTATCTACTGCAAAAAAACAAATATGACCTGAATCATTTATACTTACTGAATTTCTTAAACTTATCCATTTTGAATTTACATCATAATCTTTATCAACAGCAATCAATTTCACTTTGTTGGCCAAAGTTTTTAATCTTATTTGATCAGGACGTTCTTCATTAAGCTCACCGGTCTTACCTAATCTCACTTTATAAACAACTTGTCCCAAATGATTAAAAGAAGGGGCAAATAGATAAGAAATATTATTTTTATTTTCTTCTTCGATAATTTCTAAACGATCTGAGTACACTTTCCCAATAAGTTTATTCTCGATAGCACCAAAAACACTATAACCATTTGATAAGAGTGTTACCTTTTTTATTTTCTCTAGAGGAAAACTCAATTTTAGTGAGTCAAATTTATACTCATTCCCTATAGCAGACCCTAAGATGAGATCTTCATAAAAGTATTCATTGTAAACAGTAAATAAAAATGAATCCTTATAAAATTCAAAATTACTTATTCTAAAATTATCAACTCGGTAATAGGGAACTCTAGATTCACCTTTAAAAGAAGTCCATATTCCAGAGACCTCTTGCCCCTCTATGACGGATAGCGGAATACCAACTCTTCTGTCATTAGTGATCGTAGGAGTCGCATCTACAAACAAACTCGCAACTGGCATATGATCAGCATCTATCAAAGATGATCGTGCAAGAATTTCAGGATCTTTATAATCGGGTAAAGCAAAAACACTTCCAGAGATAATTAATAATAGAATATATTTCAAGACAAACCTCACTTTTACTGAGGAAGTCTAAACCTTGCTGTTTGGCATGTCAAACAACTCTTATTATAAAAGCTCTAACCCAATATGAAACCTCATCATTGAAGATGTATTTTGGCCCATTGTTTTATGAATGACTGATGCTTTTTGTGAAAGTCCGTGTTGATTCTTTAATGAAATCGTATCCCCTACATAGAAGCGATTTGAATCATGATTATTGACTATGAGTCCTAATCCTTTTTGAGACATATCTAATACTCGTGCACGATGGTTAAAATGAGAATCTGTTAAAAACTTATAATAGATATAAATATTTTTTTCAACAACTGAAGATCTTTCACTCGATCGACTTTTAAGCATCTTGATCTCTTTAGGAGTATTAACAACTATTTTATTCTCACCAATATAATTTATATTTGTTTTGAAAATCAATTTTCTTTCTTGAAAATGTCCATAGATCTCATACCCTTCTTTAAAATTTGAAAAACTATGAGTAGAAGCTAGCCAAAGTTTTTCACTATCAATATCAAATCTATAGATACGAGCGATTTTTTCATATCTTTGTTCAAAAATATTTTGCCATAGTGTCAAATTACATTTCATTTTTAAATAAGAATTAAGAATAGTACTGATTGTTTCTTTGTGCTTTATTAAATTCATCCATGCCCTTATTTACTCTAGCTTCTGCTAATATAACTTAAGCAATTTAAGTGCCAATACCTTAGACAATTTTTAGACCTTATAAGATTAAATTGGTGTCAACTTGTCTTAACAATGATGCATTTACTTCTAAAATAGATATAATATGATACTAACTGAACTTATGAGATTTTTTTTAATAATTTTATTTTTATCCTCTAACGTATATGCAAAACAGTGCTCAATTGGACTTAGCGATGAGGTTGCTAGGCTCATCCCCCGTATTTTAAACTATATTGATGAAATCATAGTACCGGCCTATAAGCGCTCAGGGCTTGATTGTAAATTACAAATTCTACCTAATAAAAGACTAATAACCTTTGAGCAAAAAGATATGTTAGATGTTCTTATATTAAGAATAAAATCAGGGAATATAGAAGATTTATATACCGCTTTTCCGATTCCTCTGACAAAGCCTAAGAAAGCTTATTATATTGGTAAAAATAACCCTAAAAGCATAGGAGTGGTAAGAGGAAGCGCCTATCAAGATTATCTAGTTCAAAAACATGCTCCATTAACAACCAAGTACTATGCCAACCAAGCGACATCAATTTACCGGATGTACTTAGCAAACAGGGTCGATGGTTTTTATATTATTGGACCCTATTTTCATGAGTACATAGAAAAAGATTCAGAACATCAAGTTCCGAAGAAACAAGTTGATGAGTTATACTATTACCATTTTGTATCTAAAAGACTTAAACCGTATCATAAAGCAGTATTTAACGAACTCATGACTATTTATAAGAATGGGCAATTAAATTTTGAATACTATGGAAATTAAATTTCATCCAGAGATTTAAGCCAGCCAAAACGGTCTTCTTTTTCACCGTATTGAATATCTGAAATTTCTTCAAATAACCATTTAGCAACTTCTCCAAATCCAGTTGTAATATTCCACTCTTCCTCTTCAAAGGCCAAAGTATCAACAGGAGTAATAACTGCAGCAGTTCCTGTTCCAAAGATTTCATTTAATTCACCTGAAGTGTAGGCTGTCTTTAGCTCCTCAAGTGAAATAGCTTTTTCTTCTACTTCGTAGCCCTTCTCTCTTAGAAGTTGAAGGCAACATCCTCTAGTCCCACCCTCTAATATTGATCCATTAAGAGCAGGAGTTATAATTTTTTGTCCAATTCGGAAAAAAACGTTCATTGTTCCAACTTCTTCAACATATTTATGTGTTGAATCAGTCCAAAGAACTTGTGAATATCCTTTTTGATTAGCTTGAAATGATGCTCTTAAACTAGCAGCATAATTAGCACCTGCTTTAATGGCACCTAAACCACCTGGAGCGGCCCTTGTATCACCTCTTTCAACCCAAATTTTAACAGAAGGCGAATCGGTATCATAATATCTTCCAACAGGAGATAAGATAGTATAACAAAGTGCCTTACTGGATGGACGAACGCCTAGAAACTCCTCAGTA
>CAYFHZ010000398.1:0-3685 GCA_964342535.1 uncultured Bacteriovoracaceae bacterium
TTTTCTTTTTATTAGTATGTTATCTCTATTTAAAAAAAGTTAATCGTACTTCTTATTTTATATACCCATTACTTTCATATTTTTTGATAATATTACCCGCTTCAGCATTTCCAACTAATTCAACCAATGAGTCTGCTCTTCTTTTATGGCCCTTTGTATTTATGCTTACTTTTCAGAATAGGACATGGAAATTTTATGTAGTTTTTTTCCTTGGACTAATATTTTTTACCTTGGGGTATGCAACAAACTTTATACTTATTCCACTTTTTACGATATTTACCTATTTAGCTTTTAGAAGTAAAATCATCTCTCTAAAGAGTCTTAGGGCTGAATTGATACTCATTTCGTTTTCCATAATTTGTAAACTTGGACTAACTTATAGGATTGTCAAAGAAACTGAACATATACCTGATGCAAGTGATTTTGTTACTTCTGTTTTAGGATCACTGTTTAACTTTCAAAACTTGTATATAATTGGATGTTTACTCATTTTAATTATTTCTTTATTTTTTAAGCTAAGAAGTAAATTTATAATATTTGGCTCATTAACATTCATTTTAATTACAGTTTTTTTATTTATTAAACATCATGGATATATTAATTTCATTGGTAATTCAATTGGTTTACGAGGTTTAGTTGCACCCATTTTATTTTTAATTTGCTTACTCTTTTTTTTCGAAGTTTTTCTTAATCATAAGTTTTCAAAACGACAAGATCTTTATTATTTTCTAGTTGTACTCGTTTGTTATTCAAGTTTTAGAGATGTCATGGCCACGTTTCAATGGTCCAAGTCAATTCATACACTTGATAATTATGTACAAAGCAATTCTACTTCATGTGTTTTTTTAACAAAAAATGAAACGAATGAGAATTTTCCAAACACTGTCATACATCCATATTATTATGCTCATCTCTCACTTATACTTTCTACAAAATATGATCAGCTTTCTCTCCTTTTTAGTGAACAAATAACTGGAGATATTTTTAAAGACATTAATATTTGCGACAACTTTCAAAAAGAAGAAAGTTCATACTTGGTATCATTTAGAGAGGGTGAGTACCCTTTTAGATTTAATATTCCTCTTCACTTCCAAGAGTATTGGAAATATCAACCAAAAGATAGTTATATAAAACTAGATGACATTTCTGAGTGTGGAAATCCCAAATATTTTCTCTTTGATTCTGGATCCATAAGAATACACACTCCAAATATTAAAAATGAAATAACGTTCAAAGTTTTATCCAATGAAAGCCTTGATGCTAATACGGTAATTGCATTTAAAAATGATAAAGATGAGGTTATCAAAATGAAGTCTAAAGGCCATACTTACCAAGAATATTCATTAGAGTTTTCAAGTAATGAATTCAATTTTATTGATATCTCTCTAGATGGTTTTCATTATTTTCATGATAAGTTCCACGAAAATTCAAACTATCTTGTTTTGGATTGTGCTTATTAATTTTTTCTTAGACTTCTACTTAATTTCAGACACATAGGCGTTCACATTACTAAGTTTTGCCTTTTTACCCTTAAGTTTTCTTTACCTTAAGCCGACTTATACTGTATGAAATATTTGTTTGTTTTATTTTTTTCATTAAACCTTTTTGCCGCGCCTTCTTATGTTGTACATTCTGTTAGTGCTGAAGTCGATAAATTATATGGAACTGGAGGGTTGAAGCTCGCTGTTCTAGATAAGGCAAAATATATTCAGAAACTTGGTCATGAAATCAAACTTATAATGCCCTACTATACAGTTCTTGATGATTTAGAACTTACAAATATACAGGTATTAAGTTCAGATCTTTCTGTCATTATGAATCATGGACAATCTATATTTACCTATGATGTAGTTCAATTTGATCACCCAACTGAGCCACAATTAAAGGTTATTGCTATAAAGCATAAACCAGGTGAAGGATATGCTAATATCTTTAACAATAAAACGAATAATGGAACGAAAGTATATTCATTACATCCTAACGAAGGTGAAGTTTTTGGTTTTTTCTCAAAAGCCTATACTCATTGGATGGACAAGATAAGCTTAAAGTCCCAACCTGATTATGTGATTTTAAACGATTGGCATACAGGATTTACCTCTGCGCTTTTAAAAGAAAGAAAAGAAAAATACTTAGCTAAACTTGCAAATAATACTTCTCCAGCGATGTCAAAGAAAGTCCCATACATACAATTTGTTGTACATAATTTGAAGTATCAAGGTATTTTTGATCCAAATGTCTTTGGCTGGATCGGCTTAGACTTGAATCTATTTCATTCAACTGAAATGAATAATATGACCAACTTTCTAAAAACAGGATTTATTCATTCTGATGAGATAGAGGCTGTCTCTGGTAATTATGCAAAAGAAATTACTACATCACGTTTTGCTGAAGGCTTAGAAAGTATAACTGCTCAAGCTGTTAATGAGGGAAGACTTACTGGTCAACTCAATGGTATTGATCCTTCAAAATGGAATCCACAAACACCTAATACAGGAAACCCACAACTTGATCAACTCGGCTTCAGTACCGATGATCTAAGTAACAAGAAAAAGGGTAGAGATTTTCTTATCAAAAAAATATTTAATATAAACCCATCCGCTGATACTGTTCTCATTGCTTTAACGGCAAGACTTGATCAGCAAAAAGGCTTTGATTTTTTAGTTGGTGACAATGGTGTATTTGAAAAAGTTCTTAGTGATACATCAATTGATATTAAATTTGTAATTGCGGGCGATCCACACGGAGAAGTTGATAAATCTTTATATGTTCAGGAAATCAGAAAACTTGAGCAAAAATACCCTCAACAAATTAGACTTTTTTCATTTTCAGATGAACTAGAAAGATCTTTTTTATATTTTTCAGATTTTTACTTAGGGGCCAGCATATTTGAGCCAAGTGGTCTTGCTCAGATGTTTGCTCAAAGTGTTGGGACACCACCAATTGTATCAAGAGTTGGTGGGCATGTTGACTCTGTTGCTGAGGGTAAAACGGGATTTCTTTTTGATTTGAACTTTCAACACAATCAACTTAACCATGCACAAACAGCAGATAACACATATAAAAAAATTAAAGAGGCAGCACTGGCCCATCAAGATGAAGATACTTTTTCTAATATTGTTAAGAGCACTATGAATAAAAATAATTCATGGGGGAATCGAGTCACAAGTTTTCAAAATTTTATGGAACTTGCAGCCATTGGTTTTTTTGATCATGAATATAACCAAAGAACAAATTATGTTCATCAAAAAATCATTGATGTAAATAAAGCTGCAAAATCAATTCGAGCTGGTGGCGGGCTTTGTTCAATACCACTTATTTCAGCTCCTGGCTTAAGGTTCTAATTTATTCATGAACGATCGTGTGATCAAATGACTTTATTATTGAATGATATTCAAAATCATCTAAAAAGCTTTTAGGTTGAATATAAAGTCCGTCAGACTTTGAATATATTATATTTTTTTTCTTCATCTCATTAATTGCTTCTTCTATCTCACGATCCTCAGCTTGTATTGTTAAGGCAACCTCGGGAATTTTAACCATGACTTCTGTTTGTTCCTGATTCAGTTCCATAAAGCTGGCAACATTTCTCATAATAGCAACAGTTTGATAACTTAAAATTGTACATGAATCACTTTCATATCTTAGCTTTAAGTATTCTTCAAAATCACTTAATTTATCCACATTA
>CAYFHZ010000399.1:0-3675 GCA_964342535.1 uncultured Bacteriovoracaceae bacterium
CTAATAAACTAATTTTTCTAATAACCACTAAACCACTCCTAGTTTGATAAAGGTTAGTTGCCCTTTCCTTGGACTAACTTATATATTCTAGCATAATGCGAAAAAAGTCACCTGAAAGTAGCAAGAATTCTATATTACTTTTCGGATGAATAATTTTCCTTTTTAAATAAATTCAATTAGTTATTTTATAATAATGGTAAGATCAAATTGTGTAAAATTATTTAAACAAGGCGTTATACTTGATAAAAAAGAGCAATAATTACTATTTACACGCACTTATTGTAGTCATACTACTCTCCTTAACCTATTGTTTTTATTCAAATGCCGAAGTTCAGCCTCCCAATTATGATTTCTCCCTAGAAAAATTTGATGATTTTATGCCCGGAAAAACTCTAGAAGATATTGAGAAAACTTATTTATACAAAGAACTTATGATGACTAAAAATGGTTATTCAATCTATAAATTTTATGTCTCACATCGGAGATATAAATTTGCTATTCTCGTTCAGTTTTATCAAGGAAAAGTACTCGACTTTCACGCTAGACTTCCACAGTACTTCTTACATGACATTTTTCATCAAAGT
Source organism: uncultured Bacteriovoracaceae bacterium (assembly GCA_964342535.1). Classification (GTDB taxonomy): domain Bacteria; phylum Bdellovibrionota; class Bacteriovoracia; order Bacteriovoracales; family Bacteriovoracaceae. Next base: position 585 of record CAYFHZ010000399.1, read on the forward strand.
CTTATAAATAGGTTTAAAAAACAAGATCAGTATTTTCACACAGAGGAACATGCAGTATACGTTTGGAAAAATATCAGAGGTAATGAAATCACTTATTCTGGTGCATGTACTATCACCTGTTTCCCTATTTACTTTGCGGTGAGAACCTTAGATGTGAAAACGCTTTCAGATTATAAGCCGATCCTTAAAAAACTAAATTCTAATATTGAGATAAAGCCCTAGGTTTAAAATTATCTTCAGGGTAGTCAACACCTACTGCTACTTGAGTCAATTCGAATAATGCTTGCAGAAATTCTTTGGGCTTATTACGTCTATGAGGTAGGGTTGTCTTAAAAGTCAAAAAACCATAGAAAGCTTCTTTTGTCATTTTTAATGCTTCATCTTTGAGTGTTGGACTAAGTCTTAAAATTTGCATATCCACAGGTAGACTTTGAACACCTTCAAATGTCATAAACCTAGATCTTTCAACATCAATGAAGATTGACTCGCTATTTGATTCTTTTTCATTCATCATAACAAACCCCTGATCGACAGGGACTCCCCAAAACCCAATAACACCTTGACATGCTAAGGCCATACTTAAAAACCGAGTAAATACAATTCTTAAAGCGTATGAGTCTTCAGTCGTTTTTATTCCAAGCTCCCAAAGAGGGTTTTGATCACCCAGAACCATCATGGCCACATTTTTATACATATAAACATCATAAAGCCCCATTGCTTGAAAACACTCATCTTCATTAATTTTCAATAAACCCTGTCCATCCATTTTACGATGAATTCTCGTCGCTGCACGAGTAACCTTGAGAACGCGAGTATTATTCTTATAAAAAGTAATTTTTTTCAAATCGTCTCTTTCAACTTTTTCAAATCCTAATAATTCTAAGGTATCAACTACTTCTGATTCAAAATCAAAATCCTCAAAGCGAAGATAAATATGATAATCTAACTCTTTTCGAAACCTGTAATAGTTATATTCTTTTGCTGTCATAGAACACCTTATCCCTATACATTCAACCATAGTATTTATCGACGATTTGAAAAGAATCCTTTAATATGAAGTATCTAAAAGGGTTTAATTCATGCTAAATAAAGTTTTACTGATCATCATCCAACTATTTGCTTTGTCAGCCTATTCTAGTCAAGTTCCTCATCTTACTGTAAATACTTCCTCTCACGGAACTAAGTCTTCTTCTAAAGCTGATGAACTTAATCAAGATTTTAACAAGGCATTAAATCAAATTAATCTTGTCGCAGGTGATGATATTCATTTTTGGGGAAACAATCTTAAAATTGACCTCTATGCTCGATATGCTCAAAGTTCTCATTTTTCAGAAAATATGAATGAAATGAACGTGAACAATCTCTTTTTTCCTCAACAAATTATTGCAAGAGATGTCCTCAAGGCACAGCACTTAAAAATTGGTGATGATATTTATGAGCAGGCCCTTTTGTATCAAGCTGCATACAGTTGGGGTGATGAAGATGTTACCTTTACTATTGGTCGATTTTCTATCATTTTTGGAGACGGATACTTTCTCAACCCTATAAATCCCCTCAATCATTCACAGTCCATTGCTCCGCAAAAAATTAATCAAGTTAACGATGGAGCAAAAATTACATTTCACACTAAAAACAAATTGAAACTTCACCTTTATTTTCTTGGAGATAAAAGATACTCAGATTATAACGAGGAAATTACCAGAACAGTTATGTTACGGGGAGAATGGAAACAATCAAAAGACACTGAGATCAATTACATACTAGGTGAAGACCAAAAAAGACATAAATATGGTGTTGAAATTCGTCATGAATTAAAAACTGCATATATTGATGCTCAAGCAGTTCGCTATTCTCAAAAACTCAACGATTCTACTGACTCCGCTGGACTTTTCCATTATCTCCTATCTCTTAATAAAAACTTTGAAAAAAGACACAAACTTAGCCTCGAATTTGGAAAATTCCAAAGAGATAAAGATGAAAAATCACAAATCAAGTACAACTATCTGCCCTTTGAGAGTTTTGCGGCAGCAGCATGGAGCTTTCAGGTAACTAGTAAATTAACTACAAGGCTTGATTATATTTTAAATTCTGAATCAGATGCCAGCCTTTACAATATTTCAGCAACTTACTCAATGGGAAAACAATATTCTGTTCAGCTATTCGCTCTCGGTCTGGCCCAGGACTCAAATGATGACGCAGACTTTCTTGAAGAGGACCTATTTCCAAGTATAGCTGGCTTAAATTTACAGGGAAAATTTTAAATTCCCCACTCAAAGGCCATTGACATCACAGCGTTTAGGCCATAAAAGATAGAGTTCATAATTTAGATCTAGTCTAGGGATAAAGAAGAATATTTTTTCATTCTCTCCTAGCTGGGCGTAAGGAGATAAAAATGTACAGTGTTGTAGAAATTCAAGGACATCAATACAGAGTTAAAGAAGGTGATGTTGTTGACGTTCAAAAATTAGATGCAGAAGTTGGATCTACTGTTGAATTAGACAGAGTTCTTTTTGTTGGTGGAGATGCCCCAAAAGTTGGAACTCCAGTTGTTGACGGTGCTAAAGTTACTGCAGAAGTAGTAAGACAAGCAAGATCAAGAAAAGTAATCGTTTTCAAAAGAAAAGCAGGTCTTTACAGAAAGAAAAACGGTCACAGACAACATTACACAGCTTTAAAAATTACTGGAATTAAAGCTTAATCATTAAAAAAATTAAAATTTAGGAGAAATACAATGGCTCATAAAAAATCAGGTGGTAGTACTAGTAACGGTCGTGACTCTAACCCTAAAATGAGAGGTGTTAAGAAGTACGGTGGTGAAACTGTTGAAATTGGAAACATCATTGTTCGTCAAAAAGGAACTAAATTTCACGCTGGTTCAGGTGTAAAAATGGGTAATGATTTTACTCTATACGCAATTGCTCCAGGTAAAGTTCAATTTGGTTACTACAATAAAACAACAAAAATGGTTTCTGTAGTATCTGCTTAATTAAAAATTAAATTTTTGAAAGCAATATAAGGAGCTCTTCTGAGCTCCTTTTTTTATGTAGTATTTACTTATATTTAACGAGCATCTTTACACAGATCTCCCTTT
>CAYFHZ010000400.1:0-3672 GCA_964342535.1 uncultured Bacteriovoracaceae bacterium
CTCTTAATCTTACTTTTAGATAAAACATTTGCATTGATTATATTTCTAATCATTTGTTGATATTGATTCAGAGCTTTTTCTTTTTTCTCATTTTCAAATGCCCGTCTTCTTAATTCGGATGCCTCCTCTCTATTTTCTTCTTCTAAGAGAGTTAATTTATCCATTAAATTATCATAAACTTCTTGTTCTTTTTCTGAAGCAGCTTTTTCAAGATAATCTTCTTTAAGATTGTTATATGTTTTGATTTGCCTTTCGAGGTCCTGTGCTTTTTCAGCTAATCTTTGGTTTTTCATTTGCTGCTGTAACGTATGAGTACCAGTTCTCAAGGACGCAACGACATATAACAAAAGAAAAACGACTGAAAGTACCATGAATAAGTCTGAATAACTCGCCCACTGGTTTTCACCATCTGCTTTTTTCTTCAATTTTTCGTAATCAAAACTCATAATCTTCCCTAACTAAGTTAAAATTTACGTCTCTTTATCGGTGCGAAAGAATAGAAACTTAATTTATTATGGTGTAGCGGAATATTTCTCACCCTCACATCTTGACTATATTACTCATAGATACTGTAACTTTTACACACCTCATACTTGGCCAATACTTGTGATACATAATTAAGTATAAGAAAAACAACAAGGAGAATGAGATGAAAGAATTATTATTAATACTTACTATTTTATCTACAAACGCTATGGCGTTGACTGTTGAGTGTGAATTAAAAGAGAGCACAGGCTTCAAAAAGATTCAAATTCATGAGCTTGACCTCCATAGACATGGACCTATGAATCCATTTGAAACTGATTTAACTAATGGCTTTATCTCTTCTTCAAGAGGACATTTAACAGTAAGCCTAACCCACAAGAGTACCAATATCACTAATAACTTCTATGGAGCGATTCAAAACTCAGAACAGGGTGTTGGCGGCAATATACTTTATTCACCAAGTGAGTGGATTCAAGTGGACTGTAACGCTCAGAAATAGTTTAAAGACAAGCACCTTTACTTAATATTCCAATTACGATACATTAACAAATTCTTAATTTAATTTATAATATGAGGTGCTTTTATATGAATCAATATACATTTTCTATAGGAGAAATAGTAAAGGCCATTAGACTTAATAAAGGGTTTTCTCAAGTAACCTTTTGTGAATCTCTTCAAAACTATGCAAGAATACACAACCTTAGAAGTACGATTGTTCAATCGACTATTTCTAAAATTGAAAATAATACCTTTGAAGAAGTGAGCTTTAGTACAATCGATCTCATATCTAGAATGTGTGATGTACCCTTGAGTGATTTTCAAATCGGTTATCTCACAAATAAAAATATAGATTATAATAATCTTGTCAAAACACGATATGGAGCTCTTCCACAATTTTCTTCACTATTTATATTTAAATTATTTTCTAAGCTTCAAATAAAATCAAATTTATCTGAAAAAGACTTTTATAAATCACTTATGTTTCCTAAGGAGGTCATGGCCTTTAAACATGCAAGGTTTGATGTCTCTATTTTACAAAAAGCCTATCAGCTCTACCCTGCTGAGTTTTCTCAAATTATATCTGAATATGAGTTTTCAAGTACTGATCAATTTACAAAAACGATACTTCCAGAGCAGTTAGAAAAAACTTATCCAGGCTTTAAATTTGAAACTATAGAAAATAAGAATCAGATGGCCCTAACAGTACAAATTGATAAGAAAAAAACAAAAAGACTTAAGCTAGCTGAAGATGATCTTTTAAATTGTTTAGCATTGGATCTCAAGACAGGTTTGAATAAATTTAAGTCTTCGATTGTTCATGAAACTAATAAAACATTTCTGCAAATAACTTGCTAGCTTTATATTAAGGTGAAGGAGCACCAATACAGTCAAGCCCAGCATTTACTTTATAAACACCAGGAAACTCAACGTCTATGAAACCATAGTTTCTTAGCTGCATTTTCCAAAACCTTTCAAGCTCAGGGACAAGAATTGCCTTATTAGTTATATAAAATTGACGTCCTTGATAACTACCTGAAACTCCATTAAAAAAATTTATATCTTCTAAAGGCCCTGTGTGTCCATTCTCATTTGTATATATTCGGGAAAAAACACCTGGAACCTCAACAACTTTAAAGCGTTTTTTTAATTGTTCTTTTGATTTTTTTACAACATATTTATAATTCGTAACTCGATATTGATTCTCATAAAGAATATAAGAATCGATCCCTTTGTTTCCAGTATATTTTCTAAGTTGTGTTAACATGGCCAATTTTTGCTCGGGAGCATCAATTAAAATTAAACCATTTGGAAGTGCTTTCATATACGTATCTAAATGAGTATGACTACTTCCTACTAAGTAAATAAAATTACCAGGCTTCAAATTAAATTCGTTTTCTATTTTTTGAATGAGTTCATCTTCACCTATCTCTCCCTTAAAGAGGTCTTCATAATAATATTTCATACCTAAGAAAGTGGAATGATTCACGATTAAATAATCATCTCCATTAGGGAACCGACCACTTATACTCGCTCCACCTTCAATAAAAGCATGAGTAAGTTGTTTTTTAATAAGCTTTAAATTTGCGGTATTTTCTAAAGTAAGAAGGTTTACTTCATAATTGGTCCCCCAATCAGGAGGTGTAAATATTTCTTGAGTAAAGCCTTTGAAATACATTTCATAGCGTGGAGTGAGCTCGGAATTATAAACGGGAAAATGCTGTAGAACTAACTCCCCATTTCTAGTGAATAAAGCAAGATCTTGGAAATAATCTCCCATTTGGGCATTTATCGGAGTTATTCCATACTTTTTAAAACTTGAAAGAACTGCCGTCCACTCAGAATCTGTATAAAAATCCGAAAGAATATTAGGAGAATAGTACCATTTCTTTATAGTTTGGGTGCCATCTTCTGGAAACAGATTAACACTAGCATATAAAGAGAATATAAGAAAATTAGATAAAAACGATCCTAAGAGTTTCATTTTAGATTATTATCAAAAATATGCTCAGTATGCGATCAATATGTATTTTTTATATCGCAAATGCCCTAGGAAATAAAACTGAGAATTCCAAAGAATTAGACACATGGTGATGTCTGCAAAAACTTAATGGCAAATGTTCATAATCGCATCGAAAATCGTTCCAATTTTGCCAACTTGATTCAAACGAACCTCAAGATTCTCAATAGGTTATTCGAAAAGAAATATGAACATTTTATTTCATGTATAATGGGTGCCTATAAAAAAAATACTTTTATTATTTATAACTCCTTCAATGTTTGCTTGTGAAAAAGAGGAAGAGTCTCCCTTAGAAGAAGGTACGACAAGTACCACTTCTGATGATAGCTCGACTGGAAGCTCAGATGATTCTTCAAGTAATTCAACTGTGGAAGCACCAAGCTCACCTAGTGGTCTCAGTGTTAGTTATCAATATGATTTTGATGATACACCAACTGTTTCTGTAAGTGGTGTTACATCAGGTGATACTGTAAAAATTTATTCAAACTCAGACTGCTCAACAGAAGTAGGAAGTGCCACAGCTTCTAGTACAAGTGTTGACGTCACTGTTTCATCGGCCATCAGTGTTGGTAGCGAATTAATTCAAAAATATCAGCACCATAGCTTGGAAGAGGGGCCCGTTTTGCCAAAGCTAGATATATCCAGATAATTAAAATGCGAACTAAAAT
>CAYFHZ010000401.1:0-3671 GCA_964342535.1 uncultured Bacteriovoracaceae bacterium
TTTCAAGAATTATGAGACATACGTCAAAGAAAATTGATCTCTATCAACAAAATTCTATTACGTTTCTTTTAAACTATGAATCTCAGTCTTTTGGAACAAATTTTTATGCTAAACACGGTCCTTGTGTAAGTTCAATGGGGTGGAAAACCAAAGATGCACAATTTGCACTTAGTACTGCGGTAGAAAGAGGTGCTAAAAAAGCAAATAATCAAGATTATACGTTTAGTGATTCTGAAATTCCAAGTATTTTAGGTATCGGAGAGTCTCTTATATATTTCATTGATCAATATGGAACGAATGAGTTATATGAAAAAATGGGGTTTAAGAAATTAGAAAATCCTGACATCGTTCCTGATCTAGGCTTTGAGTTTGTAGATCATCTTACAAATAATGTTGAACAAGGAATGATGGAGCATTGGTCTAATTTTTATAAAAATATTTTTGGTTTTTACGAAGTGAGATATTTTGATATTCGAGGAGCAAAAACAGGCTTAACTAGTTATGCACTAAGATCACCAGATGGTAGTTTTTGTATCCCTATTAATGAGGGGACAGAAGCTAAATCGCAAATCAATGAATATCTAGAAGAGTACAAAGGACCAGGAGTTCAGCATATAGCTTTACATACAACTGATATTATTAAGTCAGTAAGTTCTTTAAATGAAAATGTGGATACTTTGGATATTGATGATCAATATTATCAGGAAGTATTTGATAGAGTACCTAATGTTTCTGAAGATCATAAAAAATTACAAGAGTTACAAATTTTAGTTGATGGTGATAAGGAAGGATATTTATTACAAATCTTTACTAAAAATGTCATTGGACCTATCTTCTTTGAAATTATTCAAAGGAAAAACCATTTCGCATTTGGAGAAGGTAATTTTGGAGCTTTGTTTCGTTCAATAGAAAGAGATCAAGAAAAAAGAGGATATTTAAAATAATAAAAGCCTTCTTATGAAGGCTTTTTTTTAAGCTGGGTTATCACTTGGGATATAAAAGAAATCCAATTCTTTGTCGTTATACTTATGGTGAAGATGTTTTAGAAGTTCTTGGATTCCAAATTGTTCAGTCGCGTTATGTCCACCGGCATAAAAGTGTATACCTGACTCTTTTGCTTCGTGCCAGTCGTGTTCACTCATTTCCCCAGTTAGGTACGAGTCTAGATTTGAATTTAGACACTCTTTCCATTCAGAATTTGCCCCACCTGTAATGATTCCAATATTTTTAATTTTTTCAGGTCCCGGTTTACTATGGATAATATTATGTGAAAGAATTTGAGATAATTCTTCTTTTAACAGATCATTATCAATAGGGGTAGGGAATTCACCAAGAACACCAGTAGGCATTCCTTTATAATCACCAAAGCTTTGAATATTCATGAGGTTTAGCTTTTTTGCAATAGCTGCAGCATTTCCTATTTCAATATGGCCATCAAGAGGAAGATGAAAGCCAAATAGATTAATATTGTTTTTTATTAAAGGGGCCACTCTTTGGTAAAAAGCTTTTGTAATGACTTTAGGTCCATGAAATTTCCAGAAAAGTCCATGGTGAACGATAAGTGCATCTGCATTTATCTCAACTGCTTTAGCAATAGATTCTTTAGTTGCAGATACTGCAAAAGCAATTTTCTTTATTGCATCAGTTCCTTCTATCTGTAAACCATTAGGGCCATAATCTTGATATTGGCCAGTTCGTAAGTATTCATTTAAATATTTTTCAAGTACTGATCTTTCTATCATAAAAGTTCCTTTTCTATTATAATATTCAATGAAACTTATTATCACAATGTAAATATAGATTTAAAAAGAGTTGCTACATGTATAAATGGTCTTTCATTTTTTTGTTTTTATTGTCTTTCGTTAGTTTTTCACAAGAAAATACAGATGAAAATCTACAAAAAATTAAAACAATTGAAGAGTATACTGAAGATGATATTGCTACAATTAAAGAACAAAGAATTAAAAGAATAAGAAGAGAACTTGTACAAATTCGCTCTCAAATTTATAAGATTCAAAAGTCTATTAATGATGATACTGATATGGTTGCTAGAATCCAACAAGAATCAAAAATAAATCAGTTGGAAGAAGAGTATGAAAAAAAGAAAAATCTGTTTATCGAAACAATCACAAATATTAATTTATCAGAAGAAAGCCAGTCAAAGAAAAAGACAACATTTTCAGAGGATATAAAACAGATACTTGATCCTGCACTTAATACTTTTAAACTTATCAGTAAAAAACCTAGGCAAATTCAAGAACTTAATGATGAGATAAATTATGTAAGAACACGTTACTCAGATGCTCAAAAAGCATTAAATAGAATAAGTGACTATATCGACAAAAATAAAAATAAAAATTTAAAACGTAAGCTGAATGAAGCGAAGAAAGATGTCGAAACAATTGTTTCTGAAATGAAAGTTCGCCTTGAAGATCTGCAATTTCAAGTTTTAAAGATAGAAGAAAACGAAGAGTCAATTGTAACAACCTTTTCCGCAATTATATTTGAATTTATTAAAACGAAAGGGAAGAATTTAATACTGGCCTTTACCGTATTCTTACTTGTATTTTGGATATTTAAATTAGGCCAAGCGAGATTTATAAAACTCATCTTATTCCGTGTTAGTAAATCTCACCGGCAAGATATTTATAATTGGGTCGTAAGACCAACAAAGGTTATATATAGTGTTGTGACAACCTTAGTTGCAACTTTTATGAGCATACTCACTCTTTATGTATTAAATGACTGGGTACTTGTAACCTTGATCTTAATTACATTAGCAGCATTAGTATGGAGTTCAAAGCAGTACCTCCCTATTTTTTTAGAACAAAGTAAAATCGTTTTGAATCTAGGGTCAGTTAGAGAAGGTGAACGTGTTGTTTTTAATGGGTTACCATGGAAGATTGAAAGTTTAGGGTTTTATTGTCGACTTGTTAACCCTGCACTAGACTCTGCTTCTCTTCGCATTAATACAAAAGAATTATTACATGCTCATTCACGTCACTCCTTTAATAGCGAGAAATGGTTTCCGACAAAAGTCGGTGATTGGATTAATATTGGTAAAGGCTTGCAAAAAGTTCTTTTTCAATCTCCAGAACAAGTTATTTTGGAGTCAATTGGTGGTGATAAAGTTTATATCCCAACAGTCGAATTTTACAAGTTAAATCCAATTGTATATTCAGATGGCTTTGGAGTTGAGGTTATCTTTGGTCTTGATTATTCTCATCAAGCCCAAATGTTTTCTGATGTTATTCCTACTATCAAAAACGAATTACATTCGTGTTTGATGCAGACCATTCCAAGTTTGAAGAATGGAATAATGTTTTTTGATGTTGAGTTTTTTCAAGCTGGAAGCAGCTCCCTTGACCTTAGAATCTTTTTAAAATTAAAGGGGAGCGAAGCTGGGCATAAGTTGAAAATTGAAAGAGTTATTCAAGCAGAGTTAGTTTCAATTTGTAATAAGCATAACTATACTATTCCTTTTGGCCAGATGGTGGTACATATAAATAATGAGTGATTTATCTGAAATTTTAGAACGACAATTTCAAATCGAAAAGCTAAGTGAGCTTCCTGACACAGAGTCTGCCTATCTAAAGTATCTGCATGAAGCACTTTCTCAGCGTATTGCATATTTTATAAATACTGATATTGATGCTTTGCTTCAGATACTT
>CAYFHZ010000402.1:0-3670 GCA_964342535.1 uncultured Bacteriovoracaceae bacterium
TTAGTCAATAATTGGTAAAAACGATAGTAATTTAAACCATACTTAAATAAGTAGTCCTCATCACTAAGCTCTTTAGGACTTCTATACTTTAAAAACTGATATAGAAAACCAAATAATACTAAAAGTAAGATCATTAAAAAGAAATAAACAATTTCACTAATATAATACATATAAAAATTTAAACCCTTAACTAGAGGCTTAAATGTCCAAATACTAAAATTACTACCCTCTGGATTATTAGCGAAATTCTCTTCGTTATTATTTAAGGTGCTCGTTTTTTCCTGTGTGGGTTTTGTTTTTGCAGCACCTGCAACAGTGATGGCCCCCAGTTTTAATTTTTTTGTAATATATGTTTCTGTCCTTGGATTAAAATAACTTATTGGCACTTCAATTTCATCTAAACTAAAATTTTCCCTTCCTAGGTAGGTGTAGTTTGTTATTTTACGGGCCGTAAAGTCCTGTCCAATTGTTAAGTCTGAGTTTTTCTCAAATTCCTCGACACGACTATCTTGTATAAGCTTTGGAGGCTCAAAAAGCTCAAGTGCCCCATCTCCATTTGTAGATAATTGAATTTCTATTGGCTCATTAGCTATAAATTTATTTTTATTGAGTTTCAATTCAAAATCAAACTCCCCTACTAAGCCAGAAAAACTATTGGGCATTCCTTCTGCCGGAAGCGCTAAGACTTCAATATCAACTTCAGGTGAAGAGATAGATCTTGTCATTGGTTTACCAATTTGCAAATTAAAACCGAAACTTCCAAATGAGCTCGACCTATTTGAATATGATATCTTCATAGACATTGGATCCAAGTGATAAGTTCCTGGCTTTTCTGCGAATACTTGAGCAGTATACATTATTCTTTTAATATATACGTTTCCATCAATTGCAACTCTCTCTGGATTCATTTGCTCTTGATGAAATCTTTTTAAAAACTTATTAAGCTTTGGAAACTTTTTGATATCTGTCCCGGTTAATGGAACATCTGCTCGTGAGTACAAATAGTACCTTACAATTATAGATTCTCCTACATAGACTTTATTTGCTGAACTTTCGGCTTTCAAAAAAATTTTTTGAACTTCTCTTGGTTCTTTTAAAACATTTAAATTTATTGTTTTATGAGTTAGCTTTTTCCCATTAATTTCTGCTTCTATATTTCGTATATAAATAAAGCCTACTTTTTTAGGTACTAGTTCATAACTTATTGTTAAAGTTCTCTCCATAGACCTATTACCATTAATGATAGTCACTCTAGTGGAAGTTTGTGTTGGGGATCGATCAACAACTTCAGCTCCAAGTGGCTCAAAATTTATTATTGGCTCACCTTCTTCCTGGGTCGAAATAACAAAATCTATTGAAAAGTTTTGATTTAGAATTGGTCTATCAATATTGGGTTTCACCTTAAGCTCATCTGCCCATATATTTTGTGAAAAAATCATAATGAACAAAATATAAAATTTCATTTACCAGTCCTTAGCTTCTATTTTTTTTCTTTCTGTTGTATTAGCGTCAATAAGTTTTTTCTGTAATTTATTATCATCACTTAAAAGTTGTTTTAATAATTGAGGTAATTTTGCTTTTCTTTCTTCTTTTTCTCCCTCAGACTCTTGATCGCTCGGTTTGTCCCCTTTTTGATCGCTTTGATCTTTAGGTTCATTTTCTTGTTCATTTTGTCCGGATTGATCCCCTGATTGGTTTTTATCATCTTCTGAATTATCTCCATTATCACTTGGATCACTTTTATCTTTTTGTTCTTGTCCTTCTCCACTTCCACTATCTGATTTATTCCCTTTATCTTGTGATTCTTCACTTTCACTATCAGAATCTGAGTCACCACTTCCTTCGCCACTTTGACTCAAGGCAAAGAGAATATTCGCTTTAGCTTTTTTTATGATATCTTGTAAGCTTTCTTTAAACTTTTCTTCTTTTATATGTTTACTTATATTTTCTATGTATTTAATAATTTCATAAAAATCATTTACACCCTCTGTAACTTTTTTATTTTGTATTTTTGCAACGGCATGGTTAAACTGACTTGGTAGTACTGTTATGTTTATTTCACTTTCGTCTTTAAGTAGTTCTGTATATAGAGCATCTGCATCTTCAACAAAGCCATCTTTTAACAAACCATATCCAAGTGCAAATTTACCTTCTTTAACTAATTCACCTTTTGCTAATTTATGTTCTAATTCTTTTGTGAGTTCCGATTTCACAGGTTCTTTTGGTTCCTGCCCGCTACTTGGTATTTGTGAGTTTGCTGGTCTGATAAAAAAACATAATAGCAGAGGGGCTATAAAAACTTTTCGACTTTGTATCAGCATTGAAATAAATATCAGGAGGACTCCAGGAATAAGAAAATATTCATATAGTACCGGTCTAATCTTTATATCATTTTCCTTATCCTGACTTAATTTTATTTGTTTAAAAAAGTGCAAAATCTCTGAAGTTGGAAGAGAGTATGAAGAAGCTATCCAGTATCTAAAATGATGTATTTTATCACCAATCTTTTTTAAATTGTTTTCATTCAATTTCGATATTACAACTTCACCTTTATGTTTTTTGTTATTTTGAAATACACCATTTTGGTTTCGTATTGGGATAGGTCCTCCTTTAGCAGTACCCAGACCTATAACACCTACATTAACTGAAGTAGGTATATTTGATATCATATTGATTTCATGCTCTTCAGCATCTGTAAAAATTAAAATATTTCCTGTTATTTGTTCATCATGGCCTTTCATATACTGAACTGCTTCATTTAAAGCAAGAGTCAACCCAGTCCCACCTCTTCGTAGGTTTAATGTTTTTAGCGAATCAAGTCTCGCTTCAATTAAGTTTTTATCTTCAGTAAATGGAACTAATTTCGTACTTGAATCAGAAAACACCATCACAGAAATTTTTTGTCCTATTGATTTCTTTACGTAATGTTTGGCCAGAAAAATTGCTTTCTCAAACCTGTTAGGTCTTACATCTTCAACTAGCATACTTGCTGAAGTATCGATCATTATTACTGTCTTCATCTCACTACTTTTAACTGAGACATGCTTTTCTTCTCCACGTGGATCCATAAAAGCGATCAATAATAATGAAAGACCTATTAGGTAAATGACAGAAGATATTTTATGTAATTTACTTTGTTTAAAAAACCAATGATCTTCGACCCAATTAAAAAATTTTTTTTGAGTTCTCAAATAGAAAAAAATATAAAGAATTAATACAGCTAAAATCGGTATAGCATATTCGAGGTGCATAAATTTCATACAACCTCCTTAAGGAAATATTTTCTAAAAATCTCGGAGAGGAGTAGTAATATGAGCCCTATTAATAAATATGTTTGATAAAGTTCATCGTAAATAACGACTCCTTCACTCAGTATTTTTGTCTTCTCTAACTCTTGAATTTCATCAAGTATCTCTTGTAAGCTTCCTTCACTTCCGGCCATGTAACTGGTTCCGCCTGTCATTTTAGAAATTTCATTTAGTGTTTTTAAATCAATTGATCCCCCAGGGATACTTTGATATTGAGTCTTGCCCACTGAATTTGTCCTGATAGGTAATCGTGACTTCGTTGTTCCAAGCCCAATTGTATATACTTTAATTCCAAATTCCTTCGCTGTTCGTGCTGCATTTATTGGAGTCATATTTCCTACATTATTAACACCATCAGTAAG
>CAYFHZ010000403.1:0-3664 GCA_964342535.1 uncultured Bacteriovoracaceae bacterium
CACTCTTAATTCTACAATCTATTAATGTTAAACAATAACAAACGGAATTTCTTTGGACTCATCATTTAAAAGCTTTTTAAATTCAAAACCATTGATATTATCCATTCTTAAGTCGGAAAGTATAAGAGAAATAGACTTTTTATTTTTGGAAATATACTCAACTGCCTCTTGAGGCTTTGTAAATGCTTTACAATTGTACCCAAGATCTACAATTGTAAGTTTTGATACTTCTAAAACATCAGAGTCATCATCAACAACAATAATTTCAAAATCCTCAACACGCATATTTTTCCTAATTTAAATTTTCAAATAAGTTTTTCTTTTGCTTTAAGATAGCTTTTAATTCATCTCTAAAAGTATCCCTTTTGGCCGCACCAAATTTTTCTAACAAAAATTGATCATAGTCTTCAAATTGATAAATAAGAAGATCAATACTCTTGTTTAAAAGTTTGATATTTTTATATCTATTAACAAAAATATTCATCATCGAAATAAGTTGTGAAGGATCAAATGGCTTTTCCAAAACACCTGAAACACCACAGGCCATAGCATCAAGACAAACTTCTTTAGTGACGTAACCACTAACGACAATAACTGGTAAATGAGGCTTTATCGTATTAACTTTTTTAAGTAGTTCAATCCCACTCATTTCAGGCATTTTAATATCTGAAATAATGATATCTGGAACTTCTGTTTTAAGACTCTCAAGTAAGTGGTTTGGATTCAAGAAAGTTTTTACTCTAAAATTTGCATCAACCAAGAAGGCTTCTACTAAATGTAAAATTTCCTCTTCATCATCAACCACATAAACAAACCCGTCAGATTGTTTATTTTCACTTCTTTGCTTTACATGTTGTACAAGCTCTTTTTTGACATCATTATCAATATACTCATCACTGGTTGAGGATTCATCTGGGTCATGATAGTCAAACTCTATATTCTCTCCCTTAAGAATTTTTCGAGCAGAATCGACGGCGGATAAAAGGTAATCTATCATCACTGGAGTTAAGCTATCATTTCCTTTACGAATTTCTAATAGGTTTTCCACGTAGTGCATATGGCTTTGCAAACGATCGATGCCAAACATTCCCGAAGCACCTTTTACACTATGAAATGCTCTAAAGACAGAGTTAAAAGCAGATTGGAAGTCATCTGTTTTTTCCATTGATAGAAGGCTATCCTCGGCCTCATCAAAAAGCTCTTCTGCCTCTATATAAAAATCCTGTAACATATCGTTATCCATAACTACTCCTTATGGATAGATTTTCGGTTATTTGGGCCCAAATATTAGGCTAAATTTAACTTAAGCTACACTTTTTTGTAGAGGCGCTCTTTGAAAAACCATAGACCCACTCAAAGTCTTTTGATCAAGTTCTACCCCAGTACCTATAAGGCTCTCTCCTGCTCCCATGACTAGAAATCCACCAGGAACCAACGCTTGAGCAAGCTTACTTAGAATTTGAGCTTTATTTTTTGAATCTTGATAAATAAGAACATTACGACAAAAAATAACATGATATTTATTTACAGGAAAATTAGTACTAAAAAGGTTAAATTCCGAATAGTTTACCTTATTCAGAATTTCTGGTTTGGCCTGCCAATCACCACCATCTACACTTTCAAAGTATTTAACAAGCAATGTAATCGGAAGACCTCTTTGAACATCTAAGTTAGTATACTTTCCTCTTTTAGCCTTTGTAAGGGCATCTGTTGAAATATCAGTGGCATCAAAAGTAAAACGAATAGAATTATTAAATTTCTCTAAAATAGACATAATAACTGAAAGAGGTTCTTGTCCAGTTGAACTAGCACATGACCAAATATTTATCATAGCACCAGGAAAGTTTTTTTGAAGCTCAGGTAACATATCTTCAGTTAAAGCTTTGAAAGGTTTATCATCTCTGAAAAAATAAGTTTCATTATTAGTACAAATATTTATAAGAAATTGCTCCATATCTGGAGAACGACTAGTCGTAAATTTCGTATAAACTTCTTTTGCATCTGCACATTGATATTCACTTATAAGTTTATTTATACGACTATCTAGTCTATAATAATCTTTCTCTGGATAGAATATTCCTGTTTTTTCGAACACAAATTTTGCAAAATAGTCATAAATATATTTATCAATCATTACGGGCTCTCTTTTATGCAGCTGTTACACTATTTATTTTTGAAACTAAAATATCCTGAGTAAAGGGCTTCATGATATATTCCTTAGCACCATTCTGTAGCGCCATAACAATTTTTTCAGGTTTATTCTCTGTTGTCATCATGATAATAGGACAAGAAACAATTTTATTTTCAATATTATACTTAAGAAATTCTAGGCCATCCATCTCTGGCATATTCCAGTCAAGTAGAATAACATCAATTTTATTATCAGCAGTAAGCATATCAACTGCTTCTTGACCATGTTTTGCTCTTAAAACTTCATGGCCTACATCTGTTAGCATTTGCCCAACAACCATTGCAATTGAATTTGAATCGTCGACTAGTAATACTCTCATTTCTTTTTCCTTTTTTATTTAATTCCAAATGTATTTATAGATTTTACTATTTCATCAGGCTTTAATATTTCATCGTGTAATTGTCTATCATAAACGGCCCTAGGCATACCCCATACCACTGAGGAAGATTCATCTTGAACAATGTTAATACCGTTTTTATCTCGCATTCTTTGACAGCCATTTGCCCCATCATTACCCATACCTGTAAAAATATAGGTTACCACATTTCCTTGAAAATAATCAGCTACTGAGTTCAACATTACATCTACAGCAGGTCGTACAAAGCAAACTTTCTCTGATTTAGTCAATTCTATTTTATGGCCCTTATCATAAGGCTTTATAATCATATGAAAATCACCTGGAGCCAAATAAACAGTTCCTGATTCTAATATATCTCCATTTGTAGCCTCCACAACTCTATTTGGACTTAGTTCATTTAAGGTCTTTGCCAGTTGAGTCGTAAAAATTGGTGGCATATGCTGAGTAATAAGAACAGGCACATCAAGTTTGCCAATCTTACTAAAAAGTCTCATTAAAAAATCTGGTCCACCGGTACTAGAACCAATACATATGAGATTTGCTTTGGTAAATGGTTTTACTACTCTTGAACTTTGACTTGTATTTTCTAAGACAGAGTTTTCCTGCACTGTAGGGTTCATCTTTTCTTGTTTATATTGATTTTTATTTAATAATGCAGAAAATCGAGGAACAAGCTCATTTTGAATATTCTTAATATTAGTTTCGAGGTCAGCAGAATCTTGTAATTTCTGAACAAAATCATTTGCCCCCATCTCAAGGGCCTTTATTGTTTTGTTAGCAGCATTAATATTTTGAGCAGAAAAGATAATGATAGGAATATCTTTATTAAAGGAGCGTATTTCTTTAATGGTTTCAATACCATCCATGACAGGCATTTCCAAATCTAAGGTTATTCCATCAAAGGACTTTTGTTTGAGTTTGTCAGCTGCGATTTTACCATTAGATGCAACATCAACTTCTCTAACTTGCCCTGAATTCAGTAATGCATTTTTTATGGCCGTTCTAAATACAATTGAATCATCGACAATTAAAACTTTCATACTTAATGATCATCCTTAAGATCAACCAACTCATCTATTTTTAGTAAAATGACTAATCCTTTGGCCCTTTTATAG
>CAYFHZ010000404.1:0-3648 GCA_964342535.1 uncultured Bacteriovoracaceae bacterium
TGATATTTTATCTTAATCACATGCACTAAGCTTAAACTTTGTTAATCCATTCCTTACATTGCCACCAGAAAGGCGATTTACGCTCACAAGCTTACTTGTATAATAAACAATAATCCTACCCTCTGTATTAATATCTTCATTATTAAATGTATTGATATGTGTATTAGAGATAAGTTGGTAACCATCATTACTTAGACATGCTTGTGTATAAGAATATGCAGCTCTACTAAACTCCTTTTGATTAGTAATGCAATTTTCTTTATCATATAAAACAGCGAGAGCACTTTGATCAAAAACAGATATTTCATTCACTAAAACAAGACTTGGTATTCCTCCGTGTGAGTATATATTCAAATTTCCATTTTCTAAATCGATCTGGGCTTCAAGATAATTTCGCTCTATGACCTTACCTTCTGCAGTATATTCTAATATTTTTTTACATGTTTTAACACTTGCTTGAGTGCTAGCAGCTAAAAAAGTTAAAATGATAAATAGACTTCTTTTATATAGTTTCATCTTTTCTCCTCGTTAAATACTGTTATTTTGTATAGTTTATTAATGATTCAACTTTAACTTTCACGTCTTTAGCTACCGTTATTCCTTGAAAGGATGGAATATCAATTTGATGTTGGCTGAGATCAATTGTAAAATCAGTATCTAGTTTAAGAGCAGTGTCTTCTTTTTTAAAATCTGCTTTTAAGATAACTGGTTTTGTCACTCCATGAAGTGTTAGCGTTGCTTGAATTTTTTTTATTTCTGATAATTTTGCCAATTCAACTTGTGTAAACGTAATTTTAGCCAAAGGGTATTTATTTACTTCAAGATATTTTTCTTTTAAATGTTGATCTCTAAGTTCGATACCTGATTTTAGATTGTTTAAATCAACAACAAATTCTCCAGAAATAAATTCACCATTTTGAGTAATATTGGCCGATTTAAGGGCCATATTACCTTTGGCCTTGATAAAAGATGGTCTTCCAATAGCGGTAAACGCAATATTTGATTTCTTTATACTTGTTGCGGCATGAACATTATCATTTAAAACAAATAATCCAATAATCATTAAAATTGTTTTCATAAAATCTCCTAGGGTTATGGTAGACGAGCTTCTACCCATTTTATTACGATATTAATTTCTTCTTGTGTTAATGGAGCAATACCTGAACGCTTTGGTGGCATAGGAATTGTTTTTGAACTTAGCCTTTGCACCAGAACACTATTCTCTACATCTACATAATCATTTAAGAGCCAATTGCTATTATCAACAAAATCCTGTTTATCATCGAGTTCTAAAAAACTACCGCTACCATGACATCTAAGACACTTAGGTTGCAAAATTTCTTTATTTATTGACTCCCAAGTTGGCTGAAGTCTCGTGACTACAACATCATCACCAGTTTCATCATCATTTGGTTCGGTTTCATCGGATGTGTTCGTTCTGGAAGGTGATGGTAAATCAGCAATAGGTCCATCTTCATTATTTTCTTCTTGAACAGCGCTGTTTGGAGCACCTTGATCAATCCAAGACTGTAGCAGTATAATAAGTTCGCTATCCAGAGGTGATGAGTTTTTAGGCATTCTGGCACCCACTATCGCCTGCAAGGCAATATCTTTATCTTCGAAAAATGAATCATAATCATTATAAGCCCTATGGCACTGTGTGCAGTGTGGCTCCAATATTTGAGATTTAATCATAGCGAAATCCACATCAGTTGTTATCGCGGAAGTATCATTGACTCTCAAACTTTCTTTAAATTCAGTTGAATTTCAACATGCAATAAAAAATGTCATTACAAAAACTATATATACTTGCCTCATTTAAACCTCCCATTAATCAAAGAGCGCTCATGTATAATGAACGAATTAAGTACATAAACAAATTGATTTAAATTGACAATTTTGTGCATATATGTGCATATGATATGATGAAATCGGCAAAAACATTATTTGAATCAGCTAAATACTTATCTATTCTTCAAGGTCAAGAATTTCACAAGTCGGATCCTGAGTTTTGGTTGGGGGCCTTAGTGTTTTCAGGAAAGGAAGAGGAAGCTCGTTACTTTTTTAAGAAAACAAAATGGACAAATCATCTCATAAAAATTCAAAGTATGTTTTATCTTTTTCTGACTTCACTAAGAAGGGCCGATCATGCTGATATGCTCGAAGATTTTTTAGTTCTTAACCAACTATATAAGGCAAATAAACATTCACACACGGCATTCTATTTGTATCAAGCATTGGCCCTTTTACGTTTTTACAGAGGAGAGTTTAAAAGAGCTTCTCAGTGGTCACAAAAAGCATATTCACTCGCTTTTGAGACAAATGAGAAGTATCACTCAATGATTTCCCTAGATCTTATGGGGCATGCTATGTGTATGCAAGAAGAATATGCACAGGGTTTTGAATACTTTAAAAAGGCCCTTGAAAGTGCGAGAACGATAAAAAACAATCTTAACTCTGAAGTTATCCAACTCTCTATTCTTTCCTATGAGCTTGAAGCTGGTATCGAGTTAGTCACTGTAAAACAGAAATTAGAACTGTGGATACAATCAATTAAGACAGAGGATTATTTTACTATTGTTAATGCTAAAATTCTCTTGGCAAAAATAAAGATATTAGAAGGTCATTTCGGACATTCAAAAAAAATACTACAAGATATTGGCCAGAGTATATATACAAAAAATAAATCAAGACAAATTCTTAGCTATAATCTGACATCAATCATACTCAATAGTTTACTAGACAATAAATTTCACGTTATGGAGTTGATCGGAACATCCTTAACTCTATGTAAAAAGAGTGAAGACTTTTATTATCGATTTAGGTTTTGTGAAATTGAAAATTATATCTTTCAAAAACAACCTAAAAATCTAACTTACTTTGCAAACAAAACAGGAAGAAAAATCAAATATAACTACCCATTGTTCTCTATTCCTGAAAGTACGACCCTTGAGCTTCTTGGATTAAATTTAGATTTTACTTATAAAGTTAATCAGCTTCATAAACTCAAGCTTTTGGGACTCATTTTTTGTAGTGAAGAATCATATATAAATTTAAAAAATAAAAATTTTCTTGATTTTAGACTTAAAAATAGACAGGTTATATTTTACATAAATCAAAATTTAAATTTAATTGAAAATTTAACTTCTAATCAACGAAGACTTTTAATGATCTTAACCTCTCAGAAACAATGGACTAGAAAAGCATTATATGAAAGTTTCTGGGGTGGTGACTATGATTCATTTATACATGACAATAAAATTTATGTAACTTTAAAACGGCTCATACGAAAGATTAATATTGATGATTCTTTTTTGTATTTCCAAAAAGGTGATATCTATATTCAGGTTGATGAAGTATTAAATCAAAAGTCGATCAAATCTAATGGCATTAGAATTTCAAACAAGGACAAGAGACTCTCCCCTAGACAATTGCAATTTATCTCAAACGTATGTAAAGATGAAATATGGACTCCTGCTCAATACGCTAAGGAATTTGCAGTCTCACGTAATACTGTTTCTAATGATTTAAATAAGTTATGTCTGTATGGATATTTAGAGAGAAATGGAAGTAAAAAAGGAACTTATTATAGAGTTCTTGCCACTTAGCTAATATTTTTATAAATTTGGCCAAAGGAGAGTCTTATGA
>CAYFHZ010000405.1:0-3645 GCA_964342535.1 uncultured Bacteriovoracaceae bacterium
T
Organism: uncultured Bacteriovoracaceae bacterium; assembly: GCA_964342535.1. GTDB lineage: Bacteria > Bdellovibrionota > Bacteriovoracia > Bacteriovoracales > Bacteriovoracaceae. Next base: position 2 of record CAYFHZ010000405.1, read on the forward strand.
GAAATTTTGTAATTTTAATTCGCCAAGGAGGTGTTAATTTGTCTGAGTATCTCAGGTTGAGCTTAGCTCTTTGATGTCTAAATTTGATAACATGTACAGCAGCTAAAAGTGATTCTGTTCCCGTTTTTTCGACATCATTAAGAAGATTACTTGCTTCTTTTGTATGACCTAAGCAAAAAAGTATTTCTATTTTCATCAAAAGAGATTCATAAAACTGATAGGTTTTTTTCTGACCACTTAATAGATCAAGTGATTTTTCAATATAGTCAAGGGCAACATTTACAGCTCCCATTTTATAAAACTCATCACTAAGATTCATATAGGCATTAGCAAGAGTATCAAGTGCACTTATCTTAGACGCAATTTTAATCACATCGTGATAGTCTTGCATTAGCCTGTGTCTTATATCTAGATTCCCCTTCATGGTAATCGCATTACTATAGGCCAGAAGTGCTTTTTTATTATTATTTTGAGATGAAAATTTCTTATAGGACTCATAGAAATACGTAAGTGCTTTTTGGTATTCACCTAATCGATATAAAGACAATCCCTTGCAAAAAAGCACTTCTCCTGTCCAAATATCTGGAGTATTAGAGCTAAAGTATTCCATTATTTTATTTATACTTAGAGTTCCCTCCACCATTTCAGCTCTAAAATCACAGAACACCTTAATAAATGGATCTCTAATATTTTTTTTAATTTCTTTTAATTTACTAGTATTATTTTGATAATAGGCTTTCATGATCTGAGCATAATAATAACCTGGAGTATCACTCTCTAAGAGAGGATAAATCCTAACGAGATGAGAATAATTAAAATTAAACAATTCATTCAATTGATAATTCATTCTTTCCACTCTAATGTGATAGGAATGCTACCTTTTGCATTTTCTTTATATCGTAAGCTTCCATGAATTCTTCTATGAGAGTTATTCTTTAATATTTTAAGCAGATCTTCTTCATCATCATATATTCTAGTCAAGTCTATAAAAAAGAGTTCTATGATATCGATAACAAGCGTCTCCCCCCCTTCATAATCATTAAACCAATTTGTGATGATATCTTTTGTTATAGGTATTTCAAGATATGGATCTTCAAGTATACTTTCATCAAGTTTCACATCAACTGAAAATTTGATATCTTCATCCTCTTCTTTAATATAGTATTGACCACTCAATTTTAAAATCAATGCATCATTCTTGTTTTTCACTTCAGCTTGTAGGCTTAATGAATGTAGATTGTTATTTTTTACTTTTTTGCCACCTCTTAATGGCTTTATTAAAGAAGTTAGACTTTTAGATTTATCCATAACTTCACAATCATATTTTTCTACGATAGATTTAACTTCCCAGTTGGCAAAAATTGGAAAGACTTCACCATCGACCATGCAATCAAAGCCAAGAACCTTTTCACCTTTATATAATATACCTGACTCAACCTCTATAATTTCTTCACCTGAACCGCCATTTCCAGCAGCTCCGCCTCCACCATTTCCAGCAGCTCCGCCTCCAGCATAGTTCATCACACTCCCTGCATTTGGTTTTGCCATTGGAACTTCAACAAAGTCATCACTAGATCTAAAGAGAGTTTGATATTCTTGAGAATACTTAAACTGTACATCATCTTCACTTGCTAACTTAGCATTTTTTAAACATTCAATAATTTTCTCTTTTCCGACAAAATATGATTGTTGCATTCTTCGATCATAACTTGTGACCATTCCCTCCACCTTGTATTTCGCTTGTGACGTATCACTATTGATAACAAGTGGGGAACCAGACATACCGGGAACTATTCCTGCAGGTACAATTAAGTTTTTATTTATCGCATTTTTCTTTACTTGCTCTTCTAACTGAAGTTTACCTGAAAGTCTTACTCCACAGTGATCATCTCTTGTTAGTGAGAGCATATTTTGAAAATTATTAACATTATTATAAATTTTTTGAACGAATGGCGTTGGATTAACAAATGAAGATTGTCGTCTTTGGGTTACAGGTATAAAAATTGCGTTTCCTGGATATAATTCAGGAGAACTTGGATAGAAATTACATGAGAAATCAAACATATTTCCCATCTGATAGAATGCTAGTCTTTCCTCTGTTGAATGATTTTCAAACAGTGGTCTTCTGTTTTTATTTATAAATTTAGATTCAGTTCCGTATACTTGAGGCTTTAACGAATAACCTCGAGGTGAGTTATTTCTTCCTTCAGTTACAAAATCTCCTGATTTATAAGAAGCAAAACTTGGAAGTTTTAAGTTTCTTCCATCTAATGGAGTAAAAGCAATATCTTCATCTGCACAGACATAGGTATTATCATCGGAAATATCATAGCTTTTTGACTCATCTAAATAATCTCTATAGATAAAATCTGCTATAAATTTTTTGTCAGCACCCTGAAGTAAATGTGCATTTGTCATAATAACTTGTTTGTATGGCAAATTTAAATCAGATACATCAAGAATGAACCCTTCCCCTTCAATTCGTCCTTTTGTATTTTCAAAGTAAGAACTAACAGAAACAAGGCTTCCTCTTTCTTCAATCGGTTTGTATTCAAAATATTTATACATCTCTCCAAGTGAAACATCTTTTCCACGAAACTTATCAGTATAAGGATCAGCAAGAATCCCAGTTGAAATAAAAAATAATGGAACACAATATCTTAATTTCATTAAAACCTTATAAAATCTCCAGAAATATCATCTTCTTCACCCAAAAAGATTTTTTCTAAATCGAAATGGCAATTATAACGAGCATAAATTTCTTTATCATTAATTTGACTCTGACTTCCTGGCATTGATTGATCAATATCAACAAGTCTTACGCCCACTGAGTAATTGTGACATTTTTTCTTATTGGGCTTATATGTAAATTCAAGTTGGTTTCTTACTCGAGAGTAATCATAAGGGGTTTCATTTTCTTGACTCTTCAATTTGGACTTATTTTGATAATGAGTAAACTCAGCTTTTATATAACCATCTCCTAGATCATACTCAGCACTTGCTTCAAGACCATAGGCCATAGGTAGATCACGATCCCAATAATGAGTTTCACTTTCTTTAATTTGATTGGAGTCGTTAAGTCTTACATGACGATGACTATTTAATTGAGCTCTTGCAATTATTTTGTAAGTGATATCATCCACGCTGTCCATTTTTATAACTTTAGCGACTTTTAAATCAATATAACGAGTCCCTGTTTCAAATCCAAGCTCTCTATGTATTTGTTCTTTGTAAAAATTAAAAAAATTGATATCGACTTCATAATTTCCATCATCAAAATCATCTTTATATTTAATGGCGGAATAATCAAAACTTTCAACATAGAGATCTCCATTTTCATAAAGTTTAACTGTCATGCTGATGACATTCTGGTCAATTGTCTCATATGTATTTCGAAGATAATTCATTTCTGTTGAGAAATTAAAGCCAACTGATTGGGATGAACTTTCCTTTTCAGATGCAAAACTTGTGGCACTCACAATTGTGATCAATCCCAATATTTTTAGGTTTTTTAACATAATATGCTCCTTATATGTATTTTATTGAATACAAAGGGTTTTTGGAGCTTATAAGAGTTATTTTCATGGCCGTATAAAGATTCGACAATAATGTCCTATCCTTATTTCCCAGCGAAAATGTCCTAC
>CAYFHZ010000406.1:0-3623 GCA_964342535.1 uncultured Bacteriovoracaceae bacterium
TTTTCCTGCTTGACAAAAAAATATCACTCCCCCGCCGTTATCTTTACACTCTTTAAATTTATCTACTTTCGCAATTTTAGGAGGGTTATCAGGCTTTTCATTGGAAATGTCAGTTAATTTGGTATTTGAGCTTGGCTTACCATTAAAAGCTTCATCTATTTTTTTCGAACTCTCATTAAAAAGATTATCAACATCTTTCCCCCAGTCATCGTCATCATCCCAATTAGATTGAGCATTAAGAATTTGGGAACTTATTAAGAACATTACTATGTAAATACTTATTTTCATGAATTCACCTCATTTTGATTATCGGTGAACATCAGTATTTCTTTAGTATTTTGGTTCAGTATTAAGTAAAATTTAGTTATTTTCTTCTTTTTCTTCTTTAAGTGTTGAATTTATGATCTGTCTAATATGAGCCTTTTCTAACTCACCTACCCCATTTATAAGGCATCGATAGACATTTGCGGCCTTAGCATAATCTCCTTCTTTTTTATGGGGGACAACTGTTAATATCATTTCAACTGGTGATTTAACCTTAAAAACCGTCCACATGGGAATGGCAGTCTCAGATTCAAAGTAAAGAATAGATTCACTCATTGAGATTAATTTTACGACTCTTTTAAGAAAAATTAAAGACATAGGATCAGAGCGCCCAATATAAACTTTACGACCAGTTGCAGATATATCTTTTTTATCATCAAGTCTTCTTGCAAGATCCCTAATAGTATCTAGCTCAATCTCCCCTTTGTAATACAAAGTCTTATTATAGAGGTTACGATTTACAATAAGTTTTTGATCTTCTTCTGTAATATTAAATAATAAAATATAAGGATTATAATCTTTAATATTTTTAATTTTCTGAATCATTTGTGAATAAACATTTAAGTCATTTCTTTCTGATAAATGAAAAATAATAAAATGCGGAGTACTTCTTTCTAACTGATAGAAATCTCCTTTTAAGAAAGTTTGGAAATTTATCCAAAATCTAAATTCTCCAGCATCATCTATTTGTTTCATTAAAGATAGAGAATCATCCAGCACCATAATTTTTAATTTCTTTGGATTTTTCTGATTAGCTTTTTTGACCATCCATGTATGAATAGCGTCTCTTGTTGGTTTAAAAATTTCTCTTCTTTTTGCCATATCACTTAAAACAAGTTCACGCTCTTCCTCAGGAATATTATCCATAGACTCTGGGTCTTTTTTCCATTTCTTATACTGCTTCCAATTTTCATTGGTGGCGACAAAATAATCATTATCTTTAAAGATAAATTCTAAATCATATGAAAAGCGCTGATTAAAATAAAGATCTGTTTCAGAAAATCTATCTATATATACTTTGCGCGATGGCATAATATCTAGAAGTGGATGATGATCAATATCAACAATCTCTCCAACATTTAAATAGGAATTCGTTTCAATATGAAAATGATTCTCTTCAAGATACCCAAGTCTTAATGGCTGCCATATGACAAAATTTTCAATGGATTTACTCTTAACATATTCAGGCATAGTTGCATGTTCAACATCAATAAAAGACATAGGATCATAAACAACATCTTGTACTTCATCTGATTTAATATAATTAATTCTAACAGAAGCACTGATCGATTTATGTAATACTTCATCCTTATCTTTTACCGAAAAAAGCCCTACAGTAGAAATAAGTCTTGTTTCATTATTTTGACCGATAAGTCTCGCTAATTGAATCAGCTCTTTTGTTTTTAAAGAATAATCAAGATATATAATTTGAGGAAAAATTTCATAAATCTGAATAAAACAATTTATTGGAGTTAGGTCTTCTGTAATATTTAAATGTAGGAACTCAAAGCTATCACTAGGATAATCTTTTTTGAACCTTAGTTTCAGTTTGTTCCAATACGAAATGTCATTTCCCAAATAAACGACTTTAACTTCCATGTATCTATTGTATTAGATAGAGCTACTAAATTGAATACCTTTTTTATGAGCATCACCTAAATATTCATCAAATAATGCAGCTATCACCCTTAAATAAGGTCCTCCAGCCTGAGATACTTGCCATTCGGACTTCATTTTAGTTAAAAGTCCATCATTTTGCATGACTTCAAGCTTAGCTGAAATAGTTTCAAAATCAGCAAGTTTTGCCATTCCACTCTCTGAAATACGCTTTTGACACATTAATGTTTGAATGATTTCATCTCTAAGATGATCTTCTCCTTTGAAACAATGGCCTTTTGTGAATGAAAGACTTTCATCTGAAAGCTGACTTTCATAGTCTTTAACATCAATTGGATTCTGCACATAAAAATGATTAGTAGATGAAATCGCCGATACCCCTAAGCCTAAAGTAACTGGTGCTTTTTTATCAGTGTACCCCATAAATGAACGCATTAACGTTCCTTTTTCAAAAGCTTGATTAAGATAGCTTCCCTTGCGTGCAAAGTGATCAAGACCAATGGCCATATAGTCATTTTGGTTAAGGAATTCACTTCCCAATAAAAATAAATGCTTTTTCAAAGCTGCATTTGGTAAATCTTTATCATGAAATAATCTTTGAGATGGAAATTTATTAGGAAGGTGGGCATAGCTGTAATATGCTATCATGTCTGGCCACAAGGATATTGTTTTTTGAAAACTATCTTTTATTGTTTCATCACTTTGTCCAGGAAGACCATAAATGAGATCAAAATTAATAGATTCAAAACCATTTTTTCTAAATTCCTCTGTTACTTTTTTAACTCTTTCAAAAGGTTGAATTCGATTAATTTTTTCTTGAACCACAGGGGAAAAATCCTGTATTCCCATGGATACTCTTTTAAATTTATATTGCCCAAGAACTGAAATTTGTTCTTCGGAAATTGATCTAGGATCAACTTCAATGGCCCCTATAAAATCATCACTAAAATTTAAGCTCAATATTTCAAGCAGCCTTTTTAGATCTGTGGCATATAAAAAATTTGGTGTGCCTCCTCCAAAGTGAATAGAGTTGATTTTTATTTCTTTATTTTTCTTAAGGTACAGGTTCCACTCTTTTAGAAGTAAATCTACGTATTCTGAGCCTTTAGTCCTATTCTTTGTTACCTTCTTATTACACCCACAGTAATAACAAAGACTTAGGCAGTATGGAACGTGAATGTATAGGTCGACATTTTGAGCATCTTTAAATTCATTCATCCATATAGCAAAAGTAGGTGCTCCATTCCAAGCAGGAACAGTAGGATAACTTGTATATCTAGGGACTTGTCTCGTGTATTTTTGAATAAGGTTCGTTTGCATAGACTTTCCAAAAGCTAAATAATTGAATATAAGTACTTAAGTAAATATAAAATTAATTGAAAACGATGCTCAGGTAACTGACGTACATCATGTTTTTTAATAAAATTAATCGGTATATTAATATTATCTGATTTATATGAGGTTTTTATGGCAAGACATAATCATTTAGAATGCGAAAATTGTCCTTCACGCGGAAAAGGAATTTTTTGTGAGTTAGAAGGACTTGCACTAAAAGATGTAAGTGACCATAAAGTTGTAAATACATATAAAAAAGGACAAACACTTTTTGTTCAAGGCAATCCTCCATATGGTATGTATTGCATAAGTCAAGGAAATATAAAAGTAACTCAAGTCGGAGCGGA
>CAYFHZ010000407.1:0-3623 GCA_964342535.1 uncultured Bacteriovoracaceae bacterium
TTCAATCAAGAATAACCAATTACCATCGTAGAGAATATCCGAGTAAAAAAACCTGTGCCATGAATATTGATGGTACTACTTATGGTGATGAAATATATGGAGATGATACAACTGATCTTTATATTCAAATTCTCGGAGGAGCACACATCCAAAGTAAGACTCATTATGATTATTTTCTAGGTATTGATCCTGACAGTAAGGATCTTTCAAGAGCAAGAGTCCATATTATGACGAAATTTAAAGAATATAATATTGATTGTTTAGATTTAGAAAAAATGTAATTTCCAAAGGCTTATCTTTAAAAGATGGCCAGATTTCTTTTCGATAACTTGGTAAATGTATCATTTGATTCATAGTCTGAGAAACAAATCATACATTTACTAAAAACAATAATGTACATAAATAAAAAAAATGTCATTTCTTTTTACATAAAGTAAAAATTTCATAATCATTAGTAATTCCCGCGAACTTTTCGATAACATACTTAAAACTATTATTAAGGTGATTTATGAAAAATTTCAATTTAGGAAAAGCATCATTTACATTTAGCCTAGTATTAATGGCATTAACTAGTCATAGTGCTGAATACCAAGAGGTTGAAACTATAGGCAGTATTTCAAACACAAAAAACTACTTAACAGTTAGTGGACATAAGAAAAATAAGCGAACTTTCACAAGAAGATTAAGGTTTGATGTTCAAGGTGAAGTAGCTAGTGCTCAGGTGCTAACTAAAACAGACTATCGTTTATCAATTGAATCTTGCTTTCTAAATGAAATCGATCTAAAGCTTGAATACAAAACTAATCAAGTTTCAGCTAAAGATTTCAAATCATTTTCAGAAAGCTTTGATATTAAAATTCCATCAGATTGTGATTTTGGGAGCACGGAAGGTTTTTTTGAGCTTAAAGAGTTCAAGGGCATCGTCAATATAAATGGAAAACAAGAATCGAATTCTAAATTATGGGGAAAAATAACCAAAGTAAATCCACGGATTGGAGTGGCATGTACTGAAGACTATAAAATAAAGAAAACAATTATGTTAGATACTGAAAGTTTTATCTATCAAGATGCTAAAAAAGATATGGCATTATTAAAGATTACAAATATGGAAGTTAATAATAATGGAAACCTTTTCGTCAATGTAAATAATAAGCCGCTTCTCATTGGGAATTTAGATAGAACACCACAACAAATCTGTGATCAATTAGCAAGCAACAAAAATGGACATTATACAACAGTTGATAATGAGTTGTATTTCACACCAGGAGTAGAAATTCTTCTCCTGCCTGATTTTGATTTTTATTTGGATATTAGTAAAAATAATCAAACTTGTGATACAGGGGGATTCGGAAGAGGTGAATACAAATATGAAGTAGAAGGAGAACTTGACCTAACTTTAAGCAATAATATTATTGCTAAAGCTATCGCACATTTTGAGTTGTCTTCATACTCTAAAGATAAATGTTTAAACCTTGGAAAAATAACGGGATCGGCCCTTATGGCGGTCACACTACCAATTACGATACCCTTAATATTTACATACTATGGAGCTTGGGGAGATATTCTAGAATCTATTATTCCAAGTAAAGATTAGTTTACTTATAGAAATATAATCCTATTTCTTTACGATGACTTGGTAAATGGATTAAAACTGTTTTATAGTCTGAAAAAATTTTTACCCATTTATCAAATTTTTTGAGTTCATTTTGGTCTGGAGTTTTTATTGTAATAAAACCTCCTTTAAGATTCGGGTACATTTTAGCAAGTCGTTTACATTGATTCGTATTCAGATCACCATTTAAATTGAGATCTGAAACAAGCCAATCACATTGTACTGGAAGCTCTTCTGCTGTCACATCAAAAACGCTTTTTTGAATATGTTTAAAATTATTGAAAGTATTAATGAGTGGATTCATTTGAGCAGGGTCAATAGATACAAGTTGCACCCCTATTTTCAAAAGGTAAAAAGAAATTCCTCCTGGGGCGGATCCTATTTCAATAATATTTTGATTCTTTAAGAGATCTATTTTGAAATGCCTTACAAATTCATCTACTTTATGCCAGGCCCTCGCTGGAGCATCTTTTGGCAAATCACTAATACTTAAATCAAAAGTATCAGAATATGTTTTAATTGTTTTATAAACCCAATGCTCTTTACCGACCGATACGGACTCCCCTTCAGCTGCAACACTTTTATGAGAAAAGATCGCCATTTTTCTTGAAAAAACAACAGGTCTTTTTCTAAGTCGTGAGCTATAATTTTCAGGACCTTTCATACTAATAAATTCTTTATTAGAAAAACTAAGTTTTAATTCAGGATGATATATTTCTAATTCACTTAATAGCAAATCTTTGAGTTTGGGATGAATGAAAAATAAATAAAAACTCATTTTTCTATAACTTCGACAATGTCTTCCAACTTTAAAGTATTATAAAGATGAGGAAAACTATCACCGTTAGAAGCTTTCTCCCATTTAATATCAGATAAATTTTCAAAACAGATAATATAAAGTAACGGCTCATCTTTGAAAAAGTTTTGAATAACAAAATCTAATTGATTCGCACTGCTTAAATGGATAAATCCATCTCGTTTATCGTGAATTGATCCACTAAAAATCTTTAATTTTTGAAATTCGCTCCATTCATCAGGACGTAATATTTTATAAACTTTTATCATTCCTCTAATTTAATTAATTCTACTCTTTATGGCCAATATATATACAGTGAATGAAATTCACACATATTTCCCTATGTATTTTCAACAACATATATGAAGTACACTTGGCATCATATTGGCAGCTATAGACAGAAAATTATATAGGAGAGAAAAATGAAGAAATTATTACTTGCTGTATTGTTACCAGTCAGCACTGTTTATGGACTTGAGTATTCTGCATATGATTTCAAGTTTGGAAAAGCAAGTAATACTAAAATTCAATATGAGATTGGAGGTACTGAGAGATATATAGATACCAGCACATTTTTCCAAGATCCATCAAGATCAAATCATACTACAGCGACTTATTACCAAGATTTAATCAATAAACAATATAACATTATTTTAAATGAAGCTAACCTTATTTTGAGTTTGGCCCAGTCAAGTAATGCAAACATCTCAGTTCATTTTGAAAATCTTAAATTTGAGGGTTCAAATGAAGTAACTTCTCTTTTAGAAGAGAGAAGCCAAATAATGGATGATGCTAAGAATATAATGGAAGAGTACTTTAATAATCATACTGATGTAAGACTAAGAATGAATTGTTTAAACTCAGGTTTTAAACAAATCATCAAAGCTACAGATGAATGTGCTCATTTCTATCAATACAGAGTTGAGTCTATTCAAGATACAGATCATATAAGCCAAATGGCTGCCACCCCATATGATTACAAAGGACTTATTAGTGACACTATCGAATTTGCTAGCCTTGGAGATAAACCAGTTTCAAAAGCAACATTAGAGTATTATCTAGAACTTTTAGTTAACCAGGATATCTACAAAGGGGATCTTATATTCAGAGAAGGAAAATCAGATCGTCGAGGAAGCTTTACTGATCGATATACTAAAAATGATTACTTAAAAGCACTAAAAGAAAAATATCTTCCAATCATGAAAAAAACTATTA
>CAYFHZ010000408.1:0-3620 GCA_964342535.1 uncultured Bacteriovoracaceae bacterium
CTATAGAACTTTTTTCCTCAAGAAGCGGCGCGCACACCATTAAGTTTGAAGACCCACAATAAGAGTTACAAACTCTCTATGTCCTAACTGTTTATTCTTTGTAAAAGCGTGCTCATCGTTTCCGGGTGTCATCGGTCGATAGTGGGTAACCTTTTTAAACTAAGACTAATAAGTTAAGCACAAAGGCAGAGGCAAACTCTTTGTTACCATATTTATTGTTTCGAACAAATGAATGCTCATCAATTCCAATTGTTTTACCCCATCGGTTTTGAATTTTTCTTACTTCAAGTTCTGCGTGTTCATAATAAACGGTATAAATGCTCAAAATGAATTTTCATAAATCTTTTTGATTGCTGATAATGAGTTTGAAGATGTTTTAATTTTGGTAATCCAAAAAATTCTGTTAGTCTTTTTGTGGACATAAAATCTCCTTTAATTAAGTTAAAAAATGTTTCGCAATCTTATTTTAACCTATGATTTTATGTCCGACCTATTTAGTTATAATTCAGTGAGTGACATCATTAAATTTGAAGACCTTAATTAGGTCGATCTGACCAATACAATTTTAACTTTGAATGTACATCAACTGTTTGATTACCACTGCAAAATTAAAAATTTAGAGTTGTTATTTATTATTCTCGTGGCAGATTTATGATAAATCTAGTATTTTTACAGTTTTTATCAATAAAAAATTCACCATTATGCTTCTGAATGATTGAATAGGATAAACTAAGCCCAACTCCTGTTCCTTTGCCAAAATCTTTTGTTGTAAAAAACGGTTGAAAAATTTTATCCTGAACATCAACGGGAATACCATCGCCAGAATCAGTAACACTTATCTGAACATTTTTATCATTTAATTGACAAGATATTTCAATCCATTTATCAGGTGAATTTAACTCTGTTAAAGCATCAAAAGCATTGGTAAGCAAATTTAGAAGGACTTGCACAATTTGAACTCGTAATAATTTTAAACGATAAGTTGTTAATGAATCTTCCACAAAAACTTTTAAGTCTATATTATGATTTTTAAATTTCTCTGAACATAAAGGTAATAAATCATCAATTAAGTCATGTAAAGTGCATAAGTCGAAATCAGAGTCGTCTCCATTTCTGGAAACATTTCTAAGTCCATTAATAATTTTTGTTATTCTCACTATTGTTTTATCAATATCAGTTAAAGCTTTAACGAATTTTTCAGTATTAACCATGTCTTTAGCAATCATTTTTTTAATCACCCTCATTTTTAGGGTTATAACCGCAAGAGGATTATTAATTTCATGGGCAATACTTCCGGCCATCTCACCAAGCGATGATAGTTTTGCTTGAGATATAATTTGTTCCCTTTGCTTTAGAATTATATCTTGTTGCTCTTTTTTATGAGTAATATCAAAGCCTATGTATATATAATTTGAAATTCGATCATCATGATCTTTGAGAGGGGTTATAGCAGCTTCTACCCAAAAATTGTTACCCGCACTTGAGGTACTTTCCAACTCACCTCTCCAGACATGGCCATATTTTAAATCTTTTAAAACCTCATTTACATGACTATCAAAATGAGTCATTTGCTCATTAAAAATATAGTCTTTTCCAATAAGTTCTTTTTTCTGATATTCTGAGATTATTTCAAAATTTCTATTAACGTCTTCAATCTTGCCTGTAGGATCAATAATGGCAGTTATGGCAACTTTGTCTAAAGAGTTTTTATAGGCTTCAATTTTTTCTTTTTCATTTTTTAAACTTTTTGTTCGCTCTAGAACTAATTTTTCTAAATTTTGATTAATATTTTGGATATCTAAATACTGTGTCTTTAATAAAAGTGAGTAGTAAGCCAAAGCTCCGGCTTCAACAACAACGAACAAGCTATGAAGAAAAACAATATCCCAACCATTACCATAATTAAAAACGATAAGAGGAAAGCCTAATATCTTCACATCATTAACTTGACAGTAATTAAAAGCTGCATGATGAATTGCGATTAAGAGTGCCGCTGGGGGGATCACTCTCCAGTCTCGATAAAGTATAAGAAAAGGTAGGGAAGCAAAAACGTGGAAATGCATTTCAATTCTTCCATACTGAAGAGAAATAAAAACGATAGAGTAGGAAAGAAGTAAAAGTCCATTGAGGATTCTGTGTCCAAAGGACCCCTTTGAAATAACATAAGAAACGGTACCAATAATATTCAAAAACAAACTCGCAATAAGTCCCTCTTTCCATGTTCCATAAGACCAAGGAACAATGAAACTAGCGATCGGAAGGTGCCCCCAAAGTATATAAAGCATGAAGCGATCAGCTTTTTCTATTAGAACATCAAGATTTTCATCCTTTAAAAATTTACTATTTACCTTTTCTCGAAACACTTTAAATTTCCTATTTAATTAAACTCAACTTCTTAATATCATTTATTATCTTCTGCTCATCGACATCTTTTTGCATATAAATAAGCCTTAGTTTTGAAGCCTTATCTATAAGATATAAAAATCCATTATGATTTATCTGAAAGTTTGGATTCTCTTCAATTTTTTCCTTGTTAAAACTGATATAGTTTTTAAACTTTGTGGCAACATCTAAGGTATTATCCTTACCAGACAAGAGGCCTTCAATATTCGGAGTTGAAAATTTACTTACAAAATCTTCAATTTCCTTTGCATTGTCACGAAATGCATCAAAACTAATAAAAATGAATTTCACGTTAAGATTTTGTTCTAAAAATTTTTTAGATAAACTTTGAAATCGATGTAGGTTTAAGGGACAAACACTCGTACATCTCGTAAATCCAAAGGTAAGAAATAAAAACTGTTCACCAAAATCAGTCAATTGAACTCGCTTACCGGAACTTGAAAGAAGATCAAAATTATAAGCTTTCTGGTCAACCTCTTTTCCATAAAATCCATCCAAGTCATAATTAATAAAAAGGTCTGAATAAAAATAAGTAAAGCCAATAACAACACAAATTAATAGATAAGGGAGTAATTTTCTAAAGTTCAATTTCACCTCAATTTAATCCTTTGTAGTATTATATGTGAGTTAGGTATTTTAAGCACTCTAAAGCATTAATTTCTAACAATTGTAAAACATAAATGCCTTAATGAAATCTTAAAACCATCCGAAAAACAATACAACTGGAGTTTAAATGTCACAACGTATTCTCATATCAATTCCCGATGCGAAATTAGCAGATAATTTGGAGAACTTCCTAATTAAACATGAGCTAACAGTCACTCGCGCTGAAAATGGAAGAGAATGCCAATTGCTAATCTATAAGCATCACTTTGATACTTTAATACTGGATCTAAACACAAAAGTCACTCGGCACTCGAGGTTTTAAAGTATGTAAGGTTAAACTCACCAGAATTGAAAATAATCCTTACGGTCCAAAACAAAAAGCGTTTAATCGATCTAGACTTAGACCAAAAAGAACTAAGACGCCTTGGTGTTTATGATATTCTTATAAGACCCCACTCAAATGAAGCAGTACTTGCTAGCATCATGAGTTCGCTTCAATATGAAGCATGGAAAAATATTTCCCAAAACCAAAAAAAACACGAAGAAAAAATAGAAGAGTTAAATGATTCAAACTTTACAATGATAAGTATTGAAAGCTTTTATAGTAGAAA
>CAYFHZ010000409.1:0-3613 GCA_964342535.1 uncultured Bacteriovoracaceae bacterium
TGTTGTGGGAATGATTGTTACGATGATTGTTCAAAGCTCTTCGGTTACAACTGTTATGGTGGTTGGCTTTGTTAACGCTGGTTTGATGCAGCTAACACAGGCAATCGGCGTTATTTTTGGTTCAAATATCGGAACGACAATTACAGGTTGGATTATTTCAATTAAAATCGGAAAATATGGCCTTTTGCTTATTGGGCTTGGTATTTTTCCAGCACTTTTTTCTAAGAATAGTAAGGCACAAAGTATTGGAAAAGTTGTATTTGGCGTGGGGATGGTTTTTTTAGGACTTGAACTTATGAGTGGTGCTTTTAAGCCCCTAAGAAAAAATGCAGAGTTTTTAAATATGATCAGCTATTTTTCTGGGCAGCACTATGGTGCTTACCTTGCTTCAATTTTAACAGGATGTTTACTTACAGTTATTATTCAATCTTCTTCAGCAATGCTAGGAATAACCATTGCACTTGCTTCATCGGGGGTAATTGGATTTAGTACAGCTGCCGCATTGGTTCTTGGAGAAAATATAGGAACATCAATAACAGCTCTTCTTGCATCTGTCGGAACATCAACAAATGCTAAAAGAGCAGCTAGGGCACATGCTTTATTTAATGTGCTGGGCGTTGTCATTTTATTTACCGTTCTCCCAATTTATATTGACTTTATCGATTGGCTGATCCCTGGACCTGCAGACTTTCAAATAGAAGATGGGACACATCCAAATGTAGCAGCTCATATTGCAGCTTCACATACATTTTTTAATATTACAGCGACTCTTTTGTTTTTACCTTTCTTAGGGGTACTTGCGAAATTTGTGACGAAGATAACTCCTGATCAATCAGAATCTAAAGAGAAGCATTTGATTCTTGTAGGAGATAGTAGTGAAATTGTTCCTGCAACTGCCATTGTACAAGCAGATAGTGAAGCAAGAAAAATGAAAACAATTCTCGATAGAATGTATCAAAAAGCAAAAGATTACCTTGATAAAGGAAATTCCCAAGACCTTGCAAAAGTGCAAAGTTATGAGAGGGCCACCGATAATATTCAAAAAGAAGTGACTGTATTTTTATGTAAAGTAATGGAGAGACCAATGAGTGAAAAGCAATCACTTCAAAGTCAAGCCATTATCAAAATTGTTGATGAGTTTGAATCTATCGCTGATTATTTAGAGCGAATTTGTAATTACAAAGCTCGTTTTGAAAATGGAGCTCTAGGTGGAGCAAATCACGATGAATACTTTAAGTTTATGGACAAAGTATGGGACTTCTTTGAACTTTGTGTTGAAGGCTTTTTGACGGAAAGAACTACAGATTTTGACAAAATAGTGAATAAGAGTGAGTCGCTTAGAATAATGGCCGATGATATGAGAGATAAACATATTGATAGAGTATCTAAAGGTGATTTTAATCCACTTAGTGCTCTTACTTATTCAGATATGGTTGTCGCTTTAAGAAAAATTAGGGCCCATGCAATGAATGTAGCTGAGGCCATTGCCATGTATAAAGATAAAGAATAGCAAATGAAGACAAAACTAATCTTACAAGAACCTTCACTAATTGAGCAGATTAGGCATGGTATTGAAAGGGAAACTTTAAGAGCTGATACTGATGGAAATTTAAGCTTAACTGAGCATCCGAAAAAGCTTGGCTCAAAACTTACACATACCTATATTACAACTGATTATTCTGAAAGTTTATTAGAGTTCATAACTGGTGTTCACTCAAGTACAAATAGCCTAATGGAAGAGCTAACGAAACTTCATTGTTATACTCAGGCCCATATTGGTAATGAAGTTTTATGGCCATATAGTATGCCCACAGCACTTCCTACCAATGATGAAATTCCACTAGCATACTATGGAGAGTCCAATGTTGGAAAGCTAAAAACGTTATATCGAAAAGGTCTTGGGCTTCGGTATGGTAGAGCAATGCAAACTATTGCAGGTCTTCATTATAATTTCTCTCTATCAAATGATTTTTGGACACTTCTAAAGAATGAAACAAATGATGATAGGCCACTTCAAAAAATAAAAGACGATTATTATTTTCGCATGATTCGAAATTTCCACCGTTATAAATGGATACTTATTTATTTATTTGGGGCAAGCCCAGTTGTTCATGAAAGTTTTTTAGAAGATCGTGAACATAGTTTAGAAAGACTAAATCAGAATGATTTTTGGACACCCAAAGGAATTTCCTTGAGAATGGGAGGACTTGGTTACACTAGTTCAGCTCAATCACAAATAAAATTGTGCTATGATGAACTTGATACTTATATAAAAACGCTAGAAGAAGCTAGACTTACACCATTTAAAGACTATGAAGAAATAGGCTTAAAAAATGGAAATGAATATCTTCAACTCAACTCTCACTTATTACAAATTGATAATGAGTTTTATTCAACTGTGAGGCCCAAAAATATATCAAGAACTCGAGAAAGTGCTTTGATGGCCCTTCATTATAGGGGGGTTGAATATATAGAAGTTCGTCTTTTAGATATTGATCCTTTTAGCTCTATAGGAATATCAAAAGATCGAATTCACTTCCTCCATATGTTTCTTATATGGTGCCTCGAATCTGAATCTCCAGCTTTTAATAAAACAAGTTGGGAAGAATCAAAATATAATTTTGACCAAATGGTTTTAAAGGGGCGAGATAAAGATCTTAATCTTAAAAAAGATGGTGAAAGCATTTTAGCAAAAGATTATATTGGAAAAGTTTTAAATGAAATTTCTGTATACACTAATGCGTTCTCTTCTTTTGAAAGTAAATATAGCATTTCCATGGATCAGCAGATGAGGAAATGGGAAGATCTTGAAAAAATCCCATCCAATCAATTTCTAGCTAATTATAGAGGTCAAAACTACCTGAAATCAGGAATGCAACTAGCAAAACAATATCAAGCAGATTATCGACGTCACATGAGTGAATGTCAGTTTGATGAATTTGAGAAACTTGCAAGTGATACATGGAAGGATCAAGCAGAAGTTGAAAAAAGAGATCGCTTGAGCTTTGATGATTTTTTGAAAGAATACTTTGATCAAATAAAAATATTTAGAGGGTAGAAATGGTTAGATATCTTAAGCTCATTGTTATTATATTTGGATCAATTGGTCTTATGGTAGGAGCATTTTTTTACTTTCAGAATAGAATAGATTTAGGATATGCCTGGGAATATAGCGATCAAATAGACTATGATTACCTTGCAACCCAATGTAATGAGCTTCCTGTTTATGTTTACCCTTGCTTATATAAAGTGATGGAAGAGTACTTTCAGAAGACCTCTTTAACAGGTACCAGCATTGGCATGAAAATGGCTTTCAATGTCATGGATTATGATAAATTTCAAACAAAATATTTTGAAACAGATAAAGTGCGTGATGTTCAATATTCTTTGAACTATATTGAAATCAATAATCTTGCCATGGGCAATGCTTATAAGCATTATTATGGGCTAGAAGGTCTATACGGTGGTTTTTTAAGCTCCCTTAGGCGATTTTATGAAAAAGGTAGTTATTTTACTGATGGTTTGATTCAAGGATTAGAAGGACCAGATGGGATTGAACAAGTTCAAAATGATGTTGTTAAAGGCAATTTTCAAGAGAAATTAAAAGACCTTA
>CAYFHZ010000410.1:0-3570 GCA_964342535.1 uncultured Bacteriovoracaceae bacterium
AATAAAGATTTTTATTCACAAATCGGATTATAAGATTATGCCCGCAGTCAAAGGCGGGCTTTTACTTTTTAAATTAAATAGTCTACTTTTCATACCTCAAGGAGACTATTTTGAAATTATTAATTTATATCTTATTAGTACAATCAAGCTTTGCGTCAATACTTCCAAAGAATAATCTTATTATTCCCGTAAACCAAAAAGATCTTCATATATCAGAAGAAGAGTTTAATTATTTAATCGACAAAGTCGTTTTACCTTATAAAGGTATGATGGGACATTATGGGGCTTCTGATTTTATTGTTAACAGGTACTGGGAAAATGGTAAGGTAAATGCCTCGGCAGGAAAAAAGAAAGATGTATTTTTACTTAATATTTATGGTGGACTTGCAAGATATAAATCCTTAACAAAGGATGCCTTTACCATGATTTTATGTCATGAGATAGGACATCTTATTGGTGGAGCACCAACCTGGAAACCATTTAATCAAGCTAGCTCTGAAGGACAGGCTGATTATTTTGCTACTCTCAAATGTTTTAGACGTGTGCATGAGAAAGAAAAACTAAAGATTACAAATGATCTTGTTCCTAAATATGCACTGAATAAATGTCTAAGTGCTTTTGAAAATGAATTAGATTTTAATTTATGTAAACGTTCTGCATTAGCTCAATTATCTCTTATCACAGTTATGAGTGAGCTAGCTGGTTTAAAGTCAATACCTCAGTTTGAAACTCCTGATCCATATCAAAGAACGGTCATTTTATTTAATGGTTATCCAAATGCACAATGTAGACTTGATACACTATTTGCAGGTGCCCTTTGTGATAATGATATTTATGAGCTTTTAGATATGAACTTATATAATAAGGGAGTGTGCTCCCTTATTAATGGTGATATGGTAGGTATGCGTCCTCGTTGTTGGTATATTGGACGTGAAGATAATTAATTTAAGCTTTTAGCATTTGAGCTAGTGCTTTGTTCTGACAAGTTATCTGTACTTTTAATTTGATCTCGGGCGCCATTATTCTCGTTATTATTTTCATTATTTGAAATCACATGAATTATATCTTTTCCTGTTAAAGCTTTGAGCTTATATAAGCGAGATTTGAATATTTTATTTATCTCATTGAGTCTTTTAAGTCTTAGTGCTTTATGATCTAGCTCTCCTTTATCATTTAACACTGAAAGAGAATCATCAACTCTTTGAGCGGAATAATAATCACTTAGAATAGAATTGAGTTTATTATTTATAATTGTATTAACATTTTTAGCTCTTGCTACAGCATTAAGCATGGGGTTTTGGAAATTACGTTTAAAATAATATTTAAATGTTGATATTGAAAATGAAGGTACCTTCTTTCCACGTTTATTTATTTTCTGAAGATTTGAAGTTTGCTCTAAATCAAATTCTTTAACTGTATATTGAAGTGTCTCTTCAAAAATCTCAAGTTTTCTTTCTTCGAAGTACTCAGGATCATCGATCATGGCTTTTAATAGACGTTGAAGCATGGTTGATTTAAATTGTTTATATTCGTCGTGATTAAATTTATAGTCATGGTTCCAGTTAATTCTAAAAATTTGATCAGATGCATTTAAGCACTCACCTTGTAATCTGTAGTCTGCATGAGCGGAAGATTTTGGATTGAGATAGTTGAAGCATTTATGCAGTGATACTAAATCTCGTATTTTCAAACTTTGCTCATAATGTATCCCTCTTTTCCGATCAGTTAAATAGATTTCATCATTTTCGTAGTCAGTAACAAACGTCTGATAATTGAAATTAAAAATAAGTGAAAGTATAAAATGTGTTTTTTCAATTTTTGATAATGTATATTGAGATTCATTTTCGCTTACTTGTAATTTACCTAGGTGAACCTCTACTGTTTGGTTCTTCGAATTTGCAGTTGATAAAATGGACTGAGCTTCTTTAATGATTCTGTTTTGTTCCAATTCGATTTGTTGTTTTACTTCTTTAAGAGTTATATCGCTTTCTTTTGTATTTAAATGAAAGGGATGAAATCCCAATCTACCTACTTGTGGATAATTTGAGAAATATTTATAAATTTGATCTTGATATTGTTGTTCATTCTCAACTGAAATATCAACATTATGTAGCTCAAATGGATAGTTCATATTATTTATAACGAGTGGAATCGTATTGTCAGTAATACTTCCTAATTGCACAAATTTAGCTGGAGCAATTTGGGCATAAGTATGATGGCATATTAAAAGTAATGTTCCAAAAATTAAATTTTTCATATTTTTTCCCTTATAGTTCTTGTGCATGTGATGCCTCTGTGTGAGGAGTGTTTAATTGAGTTTCTTTTATAGTTGTATCATCATTTTGATTTAAGTTAGATAATTGAATTTCATCTTTTATACGAATAAGATCATTTCCATTCATTGATTTTAGGTGACTATGATAAATTTTAAACAAATTTTGTGATAAGCTTCGCGTAACCCTATTTGTTACTACGACATTTGATTCTGATATTTCTTGTAGTCTTGAGAAAATTTCATTCTTAGAAAATTTATTTTTCTCATCAAGTTCAGTATTGACTGTATGAATAAGGTGGTTTTGAATTTCTCGAACTCTGTTTACAAGAAATGAAATATCAGCTTTGATTCTGGCCATGAGTCGACTTTTAACCTCATTAACATTGACTCTTTTTTGTATTTTCTTGCCTCTCGTGTTTAGTCCATAAGTAAATGGTTTAAGCTTAGCAAAATCAATATTTTGAGAAATTGTTCTATTTAGACTATCTTCATCATGAAAATGATCTTTTAATATACTGTAAACACTATTTTCTATTATTTTATCAATACTATCAGTCGCTAAATTATAGTCAGAGGCAATTTTATAGCTATCAGATTTTCCAATGTTTTCATCAATAGCGAAACGACAAATTCTTTGAGCTCCTTTTTTTTGTACGATGTTTAAAAGACACTGTAAAAGCATCCTATCTGGCATTTCAAGACTGTCTATAGTTTGATCTAGCTTTCTAACGATCCTTTCTTCATCTTCTAGCTTCATTAAGGCTCTTTTAAATTTATTTGATCTAAAGCCATAGGGTGAAAAAGAGATCATTCTATTTTCCCCCCATGCCTGAACATGTATAAGATTTGCTTCCTTTATAACTCGATTAATTTCTTTAATAATTTTGTCTTTGTAAATTTGTGATATAGTATTTTCATTTTGGAAGTAGTGAAGAGCTTCAATCAAATAAGCTCTAGGCGATCCATTTTCATCAGTTTGTAAAACGACTTCTCCATCCTGTACTTCATATAATCTAAAATCTGGAGCAGGGATGTCCTTTGAATGAGAATTAAGTGTAAGTAAAAAAGCGAATGACAAAATTAAATAATTCATATTGATTCCTTTGTTTACACAATAATAAGCAAGTTATATGCCAATAGTACTTAGTCTAGTGTTATGAATTTACGAAGGAAATATTGTCTCATTTTTAAACTGTATAAAAATTGATCAATTTTGGATGTTTCTATTGATAAATTTTGGACGAATTGATTCATAAATAATGACACCGTAATTGGTACGAAGAGTTTTGACTTTT